>CAMZLT010000067.1 GCA_947311745.1 uncultured Flavobacteriaceae bacterium
GAAACACTTTTTTGTTTATATGTATTTTTGTACAAACAACACAACATGAAAAAAGACACAACTAATCGATATAATAAAAGAGGCGTTTCCGCATCAAAAGAAGATGTACATAAAGCAATACGCAATATTGATAAAGGCTTGTTTCCTAAGGCTTTTTGTAAAGTTGTGCCTGATTTTTTAACAAATGATGATGCATATTGTATTGTTATGCACGCAGATGGTGCTGGTACAAAATCGTCTTTGGCATATATGTATTATAAAGAAACAGGAGATATATCCGTTTGGGAAGGTATTGCTCAAGATGCTTTGATTATGAATATAGACGATTTGCTTTGTGTAGGAATAACCGATAATATTTTACTCTCTTCAACTATTGGAAGGAATAAAAATTTGATTTCAGGAGAGGTTCTTTCGGAAATTATTAATGGTACAGAACGCTTACTTAGTAATTTACGTAAAAATGGTATACATATTTATTCTACAGGTGGAGAAACTGCCGATGTTGGTGATTTGGTTAGAACTATAATCGTAGATTCTACCGTTACAGCACGAATAAAGCGAAAGGATATTATAAATAATGCAAATATTTCAGACGGAAATGTTATTGTTGGTTTATCCTCTTTTGGACAAGCAACTTACGAAAAAACATACAACGGAGGGATGGGAAGCAATGGCTTAACTTCTGCAAGACACGATGTATTTGCTAAGTATTTGGCAGAAAAATTCCCTGAAAGTTATGATAAAAGTATTCCTAATGCTTATGTGTATTCTGGTTCGTTAAAACTTACAGATAAAACAGAAACGGTATTAGATGCAGGAAAATTAATTTTATCTCCAACTAGAACCTATGCTCCAATTATAAAAAAAATTTTAGATAAGCATCGAAATGAAATAAATGGAATGGTGCATTGTAGTGGTGGAGCACAAACTAAAATACTTCATTTTATAGATGATTTACATATAATAAAAGATAATTTATTTAAAACGCCTCCATTATTTAAGCTGATACAAAAAGAATCAAAAACCGATTGGAAAGAAATGTATCAAGTTTTTAATATGGGGCACAGAATGGAGTTGTACGTTCCTGAAAATATTGCCGAAAGTATTATTGAAATTTCAAAAAGTTTTCATGTAGACGCACAAATTGTTGGTTATGTTACCAAAAGTGATTCCAAAAAATTAACCATAAAAAGTGAACATGGTGTGTTTGAGTATTAGTTTATATCAAAAGCACCTATTTTTTATTCCAAAAACAAATGTATTTGGTATTATTTCATTAAAAACAAACCTAAAAAAACAGCCAAAACACCTAAGATAATAGCCAAAATAGTATAGAATGCAAAGCTAAAATAATCGCCATTTTTTAACATAGTAGCATTTTCTAAGGCAAAGGTTGAAAAGGTAGTAAACCCGCCACAAAATCCTGTTATTAATAAAATAGATTGATTTTGTGATACTAAATTTTGTTTGGTAAAATAGCCAAATAGAATCCCTATTAAAACGCTTCCTAAAACATTAACCGTAAGTGTTGCATTGAAAAAAGAATGATTTGTATGTACAAAAAATTTCCCAACGTAATAACGTAATGCACTCCCAACACCACCGCCGATAAAAACGAGTAAAAATTTCATTTTTTTAATTAATTTTTAGAACATAAAATTTATATCAATGGTAGTTTTTTAATTATATAAATTGAATGCTATTAATTCTTATTTTATTGTGTCTTTTGTTGTTTTTGTGAGAGTATCTTTCAGAATTTCTTTAGTTTTAACTTCTGTGTTATTATCAGTTTGTTTTTTTGTTTTTTGCTCATTATTTTCTGCTGTAATAATTCTATCGTAATAGGTAGGATCTCGTTTTACATCTTCCATAGTAATTGGTTCAAAAATGTACGATTTACCAAATAATTCTTTTGCATATTGCTGTACTGTTAATCCAAAGTCCGCTTCTTTACGTCTTGTGTTTACGTATTCAACATCTTCAATTGGCCAAAAAGTAACTGTATCATTTATATACGCAGTTTGTGTGCCGTATTTTTGAGGAAGTCCATTAAGCATTAAATATAAATCTTCCATTTCGGCAGCTTTTGGATAGGACATTTCATTTTTTTCAGCAGCTTCTTTAATTAAATCAATATATTTCGCAACACTTTTTGAATGCATAATGACCGACCAAGCAACATCTTTATTTATTTCGCCAACTAAAGATTTTCCAGGGTAGCCATATTGTGCAATTATTTGTTCTATTCGTACTAAATTTTCTTGATCCAATTGTTGTTGTTTTGCAAAAAAATCTGTACCAACAGAATCTTTAGGCACACCAAAAACTACCATTAGCGAATCTCTTTTTCTTGGTGTTTTAGCATCCATTATTAAGCGATATTTTTGATCGTTTTCAAATATATCCTCTAATTGTTTTTTTAAATCGAAGTTTATGGTTGTGGTTCTTCTACCCATTCCTTCTTTAATTTTAACGTTTTCCCAATCGTTGTAGCTCCATTTTCCTTCTACGACACCTTTATTGATAGTCATAATACCTGGATTGGAACGAATCATGGTTTTTAATGTGGTTTCATCACAAGAGAGCATGTCAAAATCTAAGTCAAATTCTGTTTTTATATCATTAAATTGCTCCCTTGACGAAGATGTCATTAGGTAAGTCATGTAACCATTATCTAAAGCTCTGTCTGTAATTTTTTTGATATTTTCAAACCCATAAATATCTGCTTTATCTAGGCTAGGAGAGATGATTAGCATTAATTTCTCTTCAGTCATTAATTGCTTAGTTAAATCTACACCATCGGCATTTTCCATGGTAAAATCATGGATTGGCGGTTCATATCCTTTTTCGATTAACTTTGTTTTTCTATCTACAAAAACAGCTCCTTTTATATCCCATGGTTTTTCTTCGGTGGTAAAGGTTTTATCCTCGCCATCTATTTTATAAATCCATTCTTCTTCAAACACATCCTCTTTTGCTCCTTCAGGATATATCATTTGTTCAGGTATATTTTTACCTAAAGCAAATGCTCTAAAATCAATTATTGGCAAATGATGTAAGACATAGTAGGTTATAAAAACAAAACTTATAAACGATAGTATAGTTAGAAATCTAGAGAATTTCATACTATAAATAGGTCGGATATTGTTATAATCGTAAACTAGCCAAAGTATCATTGGTGTAAAGAGTACATTTTTATAAAAAGTTTGCCATGAAGTAAGTTTGATAAAATCACCAAAGCAGCCACAATCTTTAACTTTGTCAAAGTAAGCAGAATACCAAGTTAAAAATAAGAATAGTAAAATTAACAACAACAAACTCCAAACGGTAAATTTTGCTTTATAGCCAAATAGTAACATTACACCTAAAGTGATTTCTGCTAGAATTAAAAAAATGGATAAGTATAATGAATACGGAATTAAAAATTCTAAATTTAATACATCTGCACTAAAATATTCTTCAAATTTATAGGCAGAACCTAAAGGGTCGATTAATTTTACAAATCCAGAAAATACAAATAATGCACCGATAACGATTCTAAAAAGTTGTGTTAGTATATTTTTCATGATTCCTTTATTTTTTAGGGTTTAGTAGTATTAAAGCAAAGATACTATAATTAATCATATCTTGGTAATTTGCATCGATTCCTTCGGATACAATAGTTTTACCTTTATTATCTTCAATTTGTTTTACACGTAATAGTTTTTGCAAAATTAAATCGGTTAAGGAAGAGACACGCATTTCACGCCAAGCTTCACCGTAATCGTGGTTTTTATCTTGCATTAATTTTTTAGTTGTGGCAATGTGTTTTTCAAATAAAGAAACTGCTTCTGTAATATCTAAATCTGGTTCTTTTGCAATACCTAATTCTAATTGAATTAAAGCCATTGTTGCATAATTAATAACACCTATAAATTCCGATTCTTGTCCTTCATCAACTTTAGTTTTGTCTAATTCTTGAATTTGTCTAATGCGTTGTGCTTTGATAAATATCTGATCGGTTAGCGATGGTAAACGTAAAATTCGCCAAGCACTACCATAATCTTGCATTTTCTTTGTGAAAAGATTTTTACATATTTTTACAATTGCATCGTATTCGTTGTTTGTTTTCTGCATAGGTTTTAAATAATTCCGTAAATTTCGCAAATAATTATTTATAATGCAAAAATATGAAAAGAATAGCA
>CAMZLT010000068.1 GCA_947311745.1 uncultured Flavobacteriaceae bacterium
AAAATGTGTACTTTTGCTCATAGTATTTTAATTTTTTGGTAAAAATCAAAAATACTAAATTTTGAGAAAGGGAGATTTATTTCTCCCTTCTCTTATTTTTTTATCGGACAACAGTGATTTTCGTTATAATTTCTCAAATCAAATCAACGAGCCGTCATAACAAATCTGTTCTAATAAAATGGATTTGTTTTCTCTGTAAAATAATGTATCTTTATGTCTCAAAATTGGGTGTTTTTTATGTGAATTTTTAGGATTAAAGTACTGAGTCCAATAAAAGTCTAATACGTTTACCCTAACAGATTTATGATATTACTAAAAGTGTTCCAATTTTTATATGTATTTTTGCAATAATGGAAATTACTTTTTATAAATATCAAGGTACAGGTAACGATTTTATACTAATCGATAATCGAGAATTATTTTTTGATATATCTAAAACGGATAATATTGCCAAAATGTGCCATCGTAAATTTGGCATTGGTGCAGATGGTTTAATTTTATTAGAAAATTCAGAAAACACCGATTTTAAAATGGTGTATTTTAATGCCGATGGAAACGAAAGTACCATGTGTGGAAATGGTGGTAGATGTATTGTCCATTTTGCTCATTTTTTAAATATTATAGATAAATCATGTGCTTTTGAAGCTGTTGATGGATTGCATCATGCTAGTATTGAAAACAAGCAAATTAAATTACAAATGATTGATGTACAAAAAGTCATCACAAAATCCGATGCTGTTTTTTTAAATACTGGTTCACCACATCACATAGATTTTACAGAAAACCTTGCTACTATAAATGTAAAGGAAAAAGGAAAGAAAATACGATACGGAAAACCATATTTTGACGAAGGTACAAACGTAAATTTTGCACAACAGATAAATACAAATACCTTTAAAGTGCGAACCTACGAAAGAGGTGTTGAGGACGAAACTCTTAGTTGCGGAACAGGTGTTACTGCTGTTGCAATTGCAGCTTTTGAAACTAAAAAAACAACTAAAACTAATATAATTTTAGAAACTTTAGGTGGAAATTTAGAAGTTAGTTTTACACCAAAAGATAATTCCTATACCAATGTATTTTTAAAGGGAATTGCTACTCAAGTTTTTAAAGGAATATATAGCATATAATGATTTTAAAAAAAGACAATATAAAATTACGAGCTCTAGAACCTACGGATTTAAATTTTTTGTTTCAAACCGAAAATAACACAGTTTTTTGGGAAGTTAGTAGTACTCAAACACCATTTTCAAAATATATTCTGAGTCAGTATATTGCTAATGCACATCAAGATATATACGAAGCAAAGCAACTCAGACTTATTATTGAACACAAAAATATTTCTATAGGAATGATAGATTTATTCGATTTTAATCCACAGCAAAAACGAGCAGGAATAGGTATTTTAATTTTAGAAAAATTTCAAGGAAAAGGATATGCAAAAACTGCTTTAGACATTCTTATTTCCTATTGCTTTGAAATATTACATCTACACCAATTATACGCAAATATAACTATTGATAATCAAGCTAGTATTCGTTTATTTACTACTGCTAACTTTAAAAAAGTAGGTGTGAAAAAAGATTGGATTTACACCAAAGATGGTTATAAAGATGAACTTTTATTTCAGTTAATAAATAAAAATTAGATATTACAAAAAATTACTATTTTTGCTTTAAAACAAACAAACATTGACTACAAAAAAAACTATCGTACTTATTTTAGGAATTATTTTAGGAATTTTGTCTTATTTCGCATACAATGCTTATCATAAAATTTACCAAAAAAACACCATAAAAGAGGATTTTATCTATGTAAAAACAGGAAGTACATTTGACGATTTAATAAAAGAAATAACACCTTTTGTAAAAGATACAACTTCCTTTAAATGGGTTGCAGAAAAGAAAAAATTTACCAAAATTCGCTCTGGAAAATTTAAAATAATAAACGGATTATCTAACAACAATTTAATCAACTTACTACGTAGCGGAAAACAAACTCCTGTAAAAGTTGCTTTTAACAACCAACAAACGTTAGCAGAACTTGCTGGTAGAATTGCACAACAAATAGAACCAGATTCTATTTCTCTATTAAATTCCTTTACAAATACTGCCTTTTTAAATAAAATAGGTTTTACCAAACAAGAAGCTTTAGGTATGTTTATTCCGAATTCTTATGAAATATATTGGAATACTACTTCGGATAAATTTAGAGATCGTATGTACAAAGAATACCAAAAATTTTGGAATAAAAAACGCTTAGAAAAAGCTAAAAAATTAAACTTATCACCAAAACAAGTAATAACATTAGCCTCAATTGTACATAAAGAAACAACAAGAAATGACGAAAGACCAATCGTTGCAGGATTGTATTTAAATCGTTTACGTGATAAATGGCCATTACAAGCTGATCCTACAATTATCTATGCTATGAAACAAAAATATGGACAAGATTTTGAAATGCGACGTGTGCTATACAAAAATATTGAAGACATTAAAGATTCCCCATATAATACCTATAAAGTAAACGGCTTACCTCCATCATTAATTGCAATGCCTGATATTTCGGCAATTGATGCTGTCTTAAATGCTAAAAATCACGACTATTTTTTTATGTGTGCTAGTGTAACTAAAATTGGCTATCACGAATTTGCTAAAACACTTGCACAGCACAATGCAAACCGAAAAAAATTCATTGCAAAAAAAGATAAACAAGGTATTAAGCAATAACCAATACCATTGTAACATACTACATTTGTAAGGATAATTTTGTTTCATTTTTTAACCAATGTAACAAAAATAAAGTACGTTCGTCATAATAGAAACGAACCAAATAAAATGAATCAACAGGAATTCCTGCATATCGTACTACCATTTAAAGATAAACTATATCGCTTGGCAAAACGCTATTTAATTTCCACTGATTCCGCAGAAGATGCAACACAAGAAATTTTATTAAAATTATGGATAAACAAATTAAAATTAAAAAACTATAATAATGTAGAAGCTTTTGCAATGACGATGACTAAAAACTATTGTTTGGATAGATTAAAGGCAAAAAGTTCGCAAAATTTAAAATTAGTACATAGCAATTATAAAGACAATACTGTTGCACTAGAAAAACAAATAGAAACTAATGATTCCGTTAGTATTATAGAAAAATTACTAAACGAATTACCAGAAAAACAACGAATCATTATGCAGCTAAGAGATATTGAACAATATACATTTGAAGAAATTGGCAAGATTCTTGAATTAAAACCAACAACAATACGAGTCAATCTAAGCAGAGCAAGAAAAACAATACGAGAAAAATTATTAAAACAACACAATTATGGAATCCGTTAATATAGAAAAACTATTAGATAAATATTTTGAAGGGGAAACTTCCATCGCAGAAGAAACAACTCTTAAATTGTATTTTGCAAAACAAAACGTACCAGAACACTTAATGCAATACAAAGCAATGTTTGCTTATTTTGCACAAAATAAAACAGAAGTCAGCAAAAAACCAATACAAGTAAATCCTAAAAAACAGACTTGGTATGGTAAAAGCATGGCAATAGCAGCAGTTTTTCTTTTACTAGTTGCTATCGGAATAAAATATACATATTCAAATGATAAATTATCCGATGCTGAATTAAAAGAAGCACAAATCGCTTACGTAGAAACCCAAAAAGTATTCAAACTCATTTCCGAAAATCTAAATAAAGGGAACAATGCAGTTGCGTACTTAAACGAATACGAAAGCACTAAAAACAAAATTTTTAAATAATTTAAAACCGTAAAATCATGAAAACAATACAAAATAAATTTACGCATACCAAAACACTTTTAATTCTACTTTTTTTAGCAGTAATACCGCTAATCAACTTTGCACAAAGCTCTATTTTTGAAAAATATGAGGATTTTGATGAAGTAACCAATGTAGTTGTAAGCAAACATGCTTTTAAACTATTAAGCAAAGTAAGTAGCGATACCAAAGAAGGTAAAGAATACAAAGAAATGGTTTCTAATTTAGATAACCTAACCGTTTATACTACTGAGGACAAAAAAATTGCCATGCAAATGCAAGCAGATGTAAAAAAATATTTAAAAAACACTAAATTATCCGAACTAGTTCGTGTTAAGGATAAAGATGCAAATGTAAAAATTTATGTTAGAGAAGGTAGCGATGAAAATCATGTTAGCGAATTCTTTATGTACATAAATAACCTCAATAAAAGTATAAAAGGAAACAAATCTGAAGTAATTATTGTATCGCTAACTGGTAATATAAATTTAAATAAAATTGGTGAATTAGCTGATAAAATGAATATTCCTGGTGGAAAACATTTACAAAATGTAAGTAAAAAATAAAAGCCCTAAGAAAGCAGGTAAAATAGAATCTATTTTACCTGCTTTTTCTTAGAAATCAAAATTATTCTACACAGAACATAAAACATTATGAAAGATATATTATTAATTTTAACAACTATTATTTTACTAACTTCATGTAGAAACAGCCCTACCCTAGAACAATATTTTATTAAAAATGAGGATAATGAAAGTATTTCCATGACAGATATTCCTGTAAGTATTTTAAAGATGGAAGATGGTATTTCTCCTGAAGCAAAAAAAGCAATTGAATCGGTAAAAAAAATAAATATTCTATATTTAAAAATAGACGATAAAAATCAAACTGTCTACAAAACGGAAAAAGAAAAATTAAGACTAATACTAAAAGATAAAAAATATCAAAATATTGCGAAATACAAAGCAAAAAGCACTAAGATTAGCATTCAATACGTAGGAAACGATGAAGTTGTTGATGAAATTATTTTATTTGCAACTAATAAAAATCGCGGATTACTTTTAGCAAGATTAATTGGTGATAAAATGAAACCTAAAAGTATGCAAGCTATTCTGAAAAACATTCAAAAAATTGATATAGATCAAATTCCTTGGTATTCTAAGTAAGAAAATAGATCTTATAAATATAAAAAAACTACATTAGAATAATAAAAAATAATGTTTAGCATACGCTATGATTGATGAAATCAATTATAATTTTTTACTAGATAATAACTATATTAATGCTTTTTTTATGATTTTTATTTGGATAAAATTAATATTTTTTTATATAGATAGAGTTGAACTTACTATCTCCTATAGAACAAAAAAATAATATTCAATTTATAGAATTGTAAGCATAAAAATTAAGATATTTGTACTCCAATTAATTTAACATTATTTAAAAAATGAAAAATACAGCTTTAACACATATTCACGAAAGTTTACACGCAAAACTAGTTCCTTTTGCAGGTTATAATATGCCTGTTCAATACGAAGGAGTTAATGCTGAACACGAAACCGTAAGAAAATCGGTTGGTGTTTTTGATGTTTCGCACATGGGTGAATTTTTAATTGAAGGTGAAAATGCACTTTCTCTAATTCAAAAAGTTACTAGCAACGATGCTTCTAAATTAAAGATTGGTGATGCTCAGTATTCTTGCTTTCCAAATGATAAAGGAGGAATTGTAGATGATTTAATCTGCTATAGAATTAAAGAAAACACCTATTTGTTAGTCGTAAATGCAAGTAATATAGAAAAAGATTGGAATTGGATTTCAAAATATAATAAAGATTTCGGAACAACTATGCGTAATTTATCCGAAGATTATTCGCTTTTAGCCATTCAAGGTCCAAAAGCTGTGGAAGCAATGCAATCGTTAACTACCGAGGATTTGTCTGCAATTAAATTCTATACGTTTAAAATTAATAACTTTGCAGGAATTGCAAATGTAATTATTTCGGCAACTGGATATACAGGTTCTGGTGGTTTTGAAATTTACTGTAAAAATGATGAAGTAGAGCAAATTTGGAACCGTGTTTTTGAAGCTGGAAAAGATTTTGGCATCAAACCTATCGGACTTGCAGCTAGAGATACTCTTAGACTTGAAATGGGATATTGTCTTTACGGAAATGATATAAATGATGAAACATCACCTATTGAAGCTGGTCTAGGATGGATTACCAAATTCACTAAGAACTTTGTAAATTCGGATAATTTAAAAAAGCAAAAAGAGGAAGGCGTTTCTAAAAAACTAATTGGTTTTGAACTAACCGAACGTGGTGTGCCAAGACACGATTACGACATTGTAGATGCAAATGGTGTAAAAATTGGCGTTGTAACTAGTGGAACAATGAGTCCGTCTTTAAAAAAAGGAATCGGAATGGGTTATGTAACCAAAGAATTTTCAAAAAAAGGAAGTGAAATTTTTATTCAAGTACGTAAAAAACAAATTCCTGCAATGGTAGTAAGACCTCCTTTTTATAAAGGATAACATTAAAACAATAAATATGTTCACATCTAACTTTTGGTACTATGTATTTTTTATTATTATTCTTTTACATTTGATAATTGGATTTATTTATCTAATAAAAAAATTATCACCAAAAAAAGAAAATAAAAAAAAGCCTACGAAAAAATCTTAGGCTTTTTTTAGCTGTATTAGCTTTGTTTAGATATAAAATTTAAAAAAACATAAGAGATTTTAATATTCCCCCCATTCAACATCAAAATACGCTATAAATTTATTCTTTTTTATTCTAACCAGTTTTTAAAATTTTTCACTTTTTCTCTACTCACGATAACATCAAAAGCTGTAAAATTTTCAATTTCTATTTGCAATCTACTATTTGTGTACGATATAATGTCTTTAATAGCCGTAATTTGCACAAAACATTTTCGGTTAACACGGTAATATATTTTAGGATCTAGTAAATTTTCTAATTGCTCTAAGGTATTGTATTAGCCCCTTAAAAGTTCGGACAATATTATAGTTAAATAAATGTAATAAATTTGTCCATTATGAGTAAACGAACAT
>CAMZLT010000069.1 GCA_947311745.1 uncultured Flavobacteriaceae bacterium
AAAGTGAAAAGAATAAAAAAGTTAATCTTGGTGGTTCATACAGACGTGAAATCGCGAAAAAATACAAAAAACCAAAAACTAGAGGCGATAAAAATTACAACAAAAAAAGAAGG
The DNA here is from genome assembly GCA_947311745.1 of uncultured Flavobacteriaceae bacterium. Taxonomy (GTDB): domain Bacteria; phylum Bacteroidota; class Bacteroidia; order Flavobacteriales; family Flavobacteriaceae; genus S010-17. The sequence continues at coordinate 114 of CAMZLT010000069.1, forward strand.
AGGAAATAAATTTTAAAAATTAAATTTTACCTAAAAACTTTTTTGGTGTAGTACCAAATTTCTTTTTAAATGCTGCAATAAAATGGCTAGAAGTGTTATAACCAATCATATAAGCAACCTCCGAAACATTGTGTTTCTTCGTTTCTAAAAGTTTTCGTGCATAGTCTAATTTGTAATCAATAAGAAATGTAAAAACCGTTTCACCATAAATTTGTTTAAAGCCTTCTTTTAATTTTTTTAGCGATAAACCTATTTCCTTTGCTAATTCATTTAAACTTGGTGGATTTGCCATTCTTTCAGTAATAATTTCTTTGGCTTTTTTTATTTTTAGTACGTTTTCTTCATCTTCTAAAAACGGACATTTTTCTGCATCTTGATTTTCATTAAAATTAAAATACAAACTTAATAACTCAAATATTTTACCTTTTAAATATAGTTTTTCTAAAGATTCGTGTAATTTATTATTAAATATTTGATTTATTACAATCTCTTCGTTAGGTGCTAAATCTTTAGCCGAATAATATTTTTTTTCTAAATTTTCAGTATTTAAAAAAGTAATAAATTTTGCAAATTCCGAAAAGAACGAATGGAATTTTTTAATAGTAATTAAAATAATTAAAGTTTTTGCTTTTGGTTCGGTTTCGATATTTATCGGAAGATTTTGCTGTGGATTAAATAAAACTAATGATTTGTTTTTTTGAATATCTAGCGTGTATCTGCCATTATTGAAAATAAGTTTTGCATTGCCGTGTAAACCAAAAAATAGCTGAATGTAATTGTTACTAATTTCTTTAATATAAGATTGTTTATTGTTTGTAGCATTAAACAACCTAACTATATGGAAATCGTTTTCTATATTGGTGTCTTTTACAAAACTTTTATCGTTATTTTTTAATTTCATATGTTAATTATTGTTTGTAATTACTTGTAATTTAGCTTAAATATGCTGCAAACATACTAAAAATTTTCAAAAGCTACTTATTAAACTTATAACGATATTTTAAAATATATTATAGCGATACTTTTGTCGTGTAATTTTAAAATTATTTAGAAATGAAATTTTTATTTGTTTTGGGTTTCTTTTTTTACTTTGGTCTTTTACAAGCTCAAAATACTAAAAAAGATACTATTGTATTAGATGAAGTTGTAATCACTGCTACAAAAACAAAAAAACAATTACGTAACGTTACGGTTCCTGTACAACTGATAAAAGATAAAGATATAGATAAGATGGCATCTGTTAAATTACAAGATGTTTTAACGGAAAATACTGGCTTATCTACGCAACATTATGCTTTAGGTGTTGGAATTCAAATGCAAGGATTGGATTCTGATTATACTTTAATTATGGTAAACGGAAAACCAATTGTTGGTCGTTTAAATGGTGTTTTGGATTTATCCAGAATTCCTACAGAAAATATTGCTCAAATTGAAATTGTAAAAGGACCATCATCTGTTCTTTACGGATCGGATGCTTTAGCTGGAGTAATAAATATTATTACCAAAGATGCAAACACAAATAAAGCTAAAATAGGAATTAAAACAAGTAGCTTTAAAACCCATAATTTATTTGCTAATATCGATTTATTCCGAAAAGAAATACAAAACAGTTTATTTGTAAATTATTATCAAACAGACGGTTATACTTTAAATTCTAACTATCAAGGTTACGATAGTTCTAGTTATTATAATAAAACAATTTCTCCTCATAACAATTATAATATAAGTAATAATACGGATATTATATTCTCAAAAAAATCAAAACTTAATGTGTCTAGTTACTTTTTTAAAGAAAATCAAAACTACAACTTTATACAGATAAACAAACCAATAAAAGGCAATGGTTCTATTACAGATTGGCAAATTTCACCAACATTAAATTATACTTTTTCAGATAAACTACAATCTAAATTGAGTTATCAATTAACAAATTATCAAACAGAAAACAATGAAATTTACACAAACACTAATCAAAAATATAACGATAGTTATTTTAAACAAGATTATCAACAAATAGAATGGCAAAGCGATTACGCATTCAATAAAATAAATAAAACAACACTAGGTGTTGGTTATATTAATGAAGGTGTGCAGACTTCAAAATTAATTAGTGATAGCAGACAGCAAACAAATAACCTTTATACATATATTCAACATCAAATTACAACTAAAAAGTACAATATAGTACTTGGTGCAAGATTAGAAAAACACGATGCATATAACAACCAGTTTAACCCTAAACTATCTTTTTTATATAGACTTAAACCAACAATTCAAATTCGTGCTTCGGTTGGTAGAGGTTTTAAAAGACCAACGTTTAAGCAGTTATTTTTTAATTATACAAACGAAGCAATAGGATATACTGTTTTAGGAACTACTTATGCAGAACAAGGAATGCAAAATTTGTTAAATTCTAATCAAATTGCTGTAAATCCAGAAACCAATCAACCTGTTATTTACGATGCGTATTACACTATTTTATCGCATAATGGTGTAATAGAACCAGAATCGTCGTATGGTTATAATTTAGGGTTTAAAATTACTAGTTTTTCAAATACTATTTTAGATATAAACTTTTTTAGAAATGATTTAGAAAATTTAATTGATACAACACCTGTTGCCTTAAAAACAAACGGATGGCGTGCGTATAGTTACCTTAATTTGAATCGTGTTTTTACATATGGAACAGACATAAACATAAAATATAGACTTAATGATAAGATGCAATTTTCTTTAGGATACCAATATTTAGAAGCAAAAGATAAAGACGTGTTAGATAGAATTAACGGGGAAGGGATTTATGCACAAAATCCTGTTAATTTACAATCGTATCGTATTTCAGAAAAAAATTACGGAGGACTTTTTAATCGCTCTAAACATAGTGGAAATTTTAAAGCAAATTTTACGAATTTTTACAAAGGAATTAATGCAAATATTCGGTTTTTATATACAGGAAAATATGGGTTTGCCGATTTAAACAACAATCAAATTTTAGATATTGACAGAGAATATACCAAAGGATATACATTAGTAAATACAGCAATTTCAAAAAGTTTTTTTTCTAAAAAAATGCAAATTAAACTAGGGATTGATAATCTTTTTGATTTTACCTATATCGAACCAGAATTTACTATAACATCTTTACCAGGACGAATTTTTTATACAACCATTAATTATACATTTTAAAAACAACAAACAATGAAACACACAAAATTAATTTTAGCAGCAATTTTAGTATTAGTCTTAAATTCTTGTAAATCTGATGATTCAGAAGAATATCAAGCATTGCAAACCAAACAAATCACCAATTTATATGCTCCAGCAGATATTAGAGATTTTACCACAGGACAAATAATTGAAGAAAACGAATTTGTATATTTTAGTTTTAAACAAGAAGGAATCGTAGCACAAAATGAAGCTTGGGATATTGCCTTTAAAGGAACAACAATTATTGTAAATAGCGGAATACATGGTAACACACAAGCAGCAGCAACAGTTGTTACAGGAACGTTTTCAGATATTACCGAAATTCCTAATGTAAACGATTTAAAAACCGATACCGATATTATCAATGCAATTCCTACAGGAAGCGGAAATGGATGGTATAATTACGATCCTGCAACACATGCAATAACACCAATTCCTGGGCGTATTCTTTTAATAAAAACAAACGATGGGAAATATGCAAAAATGGAAATATTAAGCTATTACAAAGATGCAACTACTACACCAACAACAGATGATTATTCGTATTATACGTTTAATTACATCTATCAAGATAACGGTTCAACAAAATTTTAGTATAATTTTGTAAGCTTAATTATAGCTTAACTATTTAAAATACATAATTAAAACCCAAGAAACTCTAAGATGTTTCTTGGGTTTTTAAAATTTATCATCTAAATAAAGCTAAATTTCACGAATTTTGCGATTAAATTATTAGATTTCAATATGAGTTTCTATTAAATTTGTGTCAGAATCAAATTTAATGCACTCTTTTAATAAAATTATTGACTTAGGCACTTTGTAAATATCAAAAAAAGCTGTATCTTTAAG
>CAMZLT010000070.1 GCA_947311745.1 uncultured Flavobacteriaceae bacterium
GAATAAAAAAATAATTTTACTTATAAGTTTCATATTAATTATTTGATAAATTTATTTTCTCAAAAACCCATGCAGGACCAATTAATAAAAACTGTAAATCTTTAAAAAATGAAGGCTTCTTCCCTTCTACTTTATGTCCGTAAAATTGACCTATCCATGCTAAGATAAATAAAACTAAATTTGTGTAAAACAGTGGTAATATTTGCTTTAAATAATAATTTCCCAATACAGAAAGTAACGAAAAAACAAACATTTTCAAAAACGTTTTAAAAGATAGTTTTAAATAAAAAGCCAATAAAAAAACTAATAAAACACTTGCCCAATTTTCTATTAAAGGATTACCTACATGTATTATTTTTTCTAAAAAGGAAGTATTTATAGATAGTAATATACCAACAATACTAAAAAATATAATTGGCACACAAAAATAATGTATTTTTTGATTGGTTTTGTTTTGATGACTTTCAGCATATTCTGCAAACCATTGCTTTTGTGTTCTCATTTTTTTTATTTTTTTGTTAAAGATAAAAAAAAATAAATTGTAACATCTTTAATTTTGCTCTGTGGATGAAAAAGCAAAATTTATTCATTATAAATATAAGGTTTTTATAATTAAATCATTTTTTTGGTTTTAAATTTACTTTGTGTTCAACATCTTTTATGCATCATCAGACAACAAACTAAACCCCTATTTTTTTGGTATATACTGCTTCATTAGTCTCACGATTTTTTACATCATAACTATATATCTTGTCTATAAACCAAGCTTTTACTTAAAAAAACTATCTACAAATTCTATTTTATTAAAGACTTGTAAATCGTCAATACCTTCTCCTACTCCAATGTATTTTACAGGAATTTGAAACTGATCGGAGATACCAATTACTACGCCACCTTTTGCCGTTCCGTCTAATTTTGTAACTGCCAAAGCATTTACTTCCGTAGCTTTAGTAAAAGCTTTTGCTTGTTCAAAAGCATTTTGACCAGTAGAGCCATCTAAAACCAATAAAATTTCATGAGGAGCATCTGGCACAACCTTTTGCATTACTTTTTTAATTTTAGTTAATTCATTCATTAAATTAACTTTGTTATGCAAACGTCCTGCAGTATCAATAATAATAACATCGGCATTTTGTGTAACACCAGAAGTAATAGTATCAAAGGCAACCGAAGCAGGATCAGAACCCATTTTTTGCTTTACAATAGGTATATCTACACGATCTGCCCAAACTTGCAACTGATCAATCGCTGCTGCTCTAAAAGTATCTGCTGCACCTAAAACCACAGACAAACCCTGTTTTTTAAATTGACTAGCTAGTTTACCAATAGTTGTCGTTTTACCAACACCATTTACACCAACAACCATAATTACATACGGTTTTTTATCTTTCGGAACAGTAAATTCGGTTTCGTTACCAACATTTGTCATTGCTAACAAAGCCGCAATTTCTTCACGTAAAATTTTATTTAACTCATCTGTTCCTAAATATTTATCCTTAGCAACTCTAGCTTCAATACGATCAATAATTTTAAGCGTTGTATCTACACCAACATCCGAAGTTACTAAAACTTCCTCTAAATTATCTAAAACCTCATCATCTACCTTAGATTTTCCTGCAACAGCAGTTGATAATTTAGAAAAAAAAGATTTTTTAGTTTTTTCTAAACCTTTATCTAAAGTTTCTTTTTTATCTTTTGAAAATATTTTTTTAAATAAACTCATCTAATTTTATCAATTGGTAAATTTTAAAACAAATTTACACATATATTAATTTGTATAAAAACAAAAAGCTACTATCTTAAACAGACAGTAGCTTTGTATCATATTAAAAAAAGAGTTTCTTATTTGCTAAAAAATTCTTTTACTTTAGAAGGATCCATGATTTTTTCTACAAAAATATAAGCACCAGTTTTTGGAGACTTAACCATTTTTACAGCTTTTGCTAATCTTTTAGAACCTGTTTGTAACGATGCTACTGATTTCTTTGCCATGTCTTAATTATTTAATTTCTTTATGAACAGTCATTTTCTTTAAGATTGGATTAAATTTTTTAATCTGCAATCTATCTGGAGTGTTCTTTTTATTTTTAGTTGTAATATATCTAGAAGTTCCTGGCATACCAGAAGCTTTATGCTCTGTACACTCTAAAATAACCTGAATTCTATTTCCTTTCTTTGCCATCTTACTTTACTTATTTTGTTAAATGTCCGTCTAATCTTGCTTGTTTTAACACAGCAGAAACACCTAATTTATTAATATTTTTTAACGCTCTTGTAGATACACGTAAAGTAATCCACTTATCCTCTTCTGGGATATAAAAACGTTTTTTAATTAAATTTACTTTAAATTTTCTTTTTGTTCTATTCAAAGCATGTGAAACGTTGTTTCCAACCATTGCTTTCTTTCCTGTTATATCACAAATTCTAGACATTGTTCTTACCTATTTAATTTTGAACGGCAAAAGTAATAATACTTTACTATTCTAACAAACAATTTTTACTTTTTTTTTGAAAGTTGTTTAAAATTTTAAAATCAATGATTATTTTCATCTCAAATCATACTGTTTTTTAGCATCTGTAAAGCCGTTATAGATGCTTTTTCTATAACGCGTTCTCGTGGCTGCCCAAAATTATATTCTTTTACAATAGTCTTATTTTCACTAGCAATTGCAATAAATACCACGCCAACTGTTTTATCGGTTTTATCAGTAGTAGGTCCTGCATTACCTGTAACCGAAATTGCATAATCGGTTTGTAACAATTTTCGGCAATTTTCAGCCATTTCTACAGCAACTTCGGCACTAACTACCGAAAAATCGGCAATAGTTTGTTTAGAAACTCTTAATATTTCGGTTTTAACACGTACATTGTAACTAACCACCGAACCAACAAAATATCTTGACGAACCTGCAATTGAAGTAAGCATTTTGGCAATATTTCCACCTGTACAACTTTCGGCAGTAGCAAGAGTTTTATTTTTTTTTACCAATAAATTACCAATTTCTTTCTCGATAGGTAAATCGTTTTTTGAACTAAAAAGTAAATCTTTTATTAATATTTCTAATTTTAAGACCTGCTTCTCTAAACGTATTTTAAGATTTCTCAAATCTTTTCCTTTTGCAGTTAAACGCAATCGTGTTCTACCATAAGCTGGTAAATATGCTAATTTAATCTCCTTAGGTAACTCCGTTTCAAACCTCTCTAAACGCTTGGCAATTCTACTCTCTCCTTCGCCATAAGCTACCAAAGTATGATGTAAAATAAATGGTAAATTATACGTCTCCTGCATTTTTTTTAAAACATCTTTTTGTAACAAATTTTTCATTTCAACAGGAACGCCTGGCAAAGAAATAAGCACTTTATTATTTTTTTCAAACCACATTCCCGAAGCTGTTCCGAAATGATTTTTAAAAATTAGTGCCTTTTCAGGAAGTAATGCTTGGTCTAAATCCAAATTGGTATATTGGTAGTTAATTTTTTTAAACAACGCTATAATATGTTTTTCAATTTCGGTGTTTCTCACCAATTTATCCTCAAAATATTCGGTCAAAACATTTTTAGTAATATCGTCATTTGTTGGTCCTAACCCACCAGTCAGTATAATAATATTCGATTGTTTTTCCGCTTGACGGATTGCTTGTAAAATATGTTCTTTACTATCTTGAATAGAAGTAATTTGATATACCGAAACACCTATTTTATTTAATTCCTCTGCAATAAATTTAGAATTAGAATCTAGTATTTGTCCGATTAAAATTTCATCGCCAATCGTTATAATTTCTGCAAACATATTC
>CAMZLT010000071.1 GCA_947311745.1 uncultured Flavobacteriaceae bacterium
TAGAAGATACATTACTAAATATTACACATAATTTAAGTAATAGTCCTTATAATTTTACTGCTAATCCACTAGAATTAATAGAAAATCGCTTTATTATTAAATTTAGATCAACAGCCCTAAGTATTGATGATTACAGTAACACAACAATAAACATTATTGATAATTCAAATGAGTTAATTTTCACCTCGAAAAGCAATTTAATAAAAAACATTGTTGTTTATAATGCATTGGGGCAACAATTAGTTAACAAAAATGTTAATAATACGATTATTAATCTACCAATTCAAATAGATAAAGGACAATTTTTAATAGTAAAATTAACCTTAGATAATGGCAAAGTAATTTCAAAGAAAATAATTAAAAAATAATAATAACCAAAATTTAGACAATTCACAACACTATCGGGATATTACAAACACTCTTATTACCATAAATTCGAAAAGGTTTTACTACGAAAAATTTTACGAATTTATGGCTTTAATAAAAAAGATAGTAACATCTAACTAAACACAGCAATATTCCGTAATTTTGCCAAATGCAATTTAAGGAAATTAAAATAGCCGATTTAAAAGAATTTTTAAATTCCGAATTATATTTAAGCAGTAAAAATATACCAATAACTAAACAACGTGCCTTATCACAATTTGCAAATCCTCGTGCAGATAAAGATGCAATTGCTTTACTTATTGCCATAAACAACAATAATGAAATTATTGGTTTTATAGGTGCGTTACCTGAAAAAATACCAAATATATCGGCAAAATTAACTTGGAATTCGTGTTGGTGGATTGACCCAAACAACGGAAAACAAGTTGCTATACCTCTATTTTTAAAATTTTTAAAAAACTGGAATAACTTAGTAATGTTTAGAGATTTAACCGATAAAACGGAACAAATTATATTTCGATTAAACCTATTTAAAAAAGTTAAAAAATTAACTGGTTACAGATATTTTTTACGATTAAATATTGCTAAAATTCTTATTAACAAAAATAAAAATTTTAAATATATAAAACCTGTTTTACAATTTGTTGATTTTATTTTCAATAAAGGTTTTTCTTTGAAAAATAAATCGTTCTTAAAACCAAAAAATATACTTTTTACAGCAAATAAAATTGATAAAATTGATGAGGAAAGCGAAAAATTTATCCTTCAAAATAATAAAAACGAACTTTTTAAACGCTCAAAAAAAGAATTAAATTGGATTCTTAAACAACCTTGGATTTGTAGTAAAAGCCATAAAGATGCGAATCAGTTTTACTATTTTAGCGATGTTTCGGCAGTTTTTAAAAATTATGTGTATAAAATTTACAGCAACAGAACCTTAGTTGCTGTGCTTTTTTTAACCAACAATAATGGTTTGGTAAAAGTGCCTTATGTTTATTTTTTAAACGGAAAAGAATCGGTTGTTCTCGCCTTTTTATACCAGTTTTTATTGCACGAAAAAGCAAGCTCATTTTTTGTTATTAATCCGAAATTACAGATTGCAATCGAGAAAAATAAAAATCCGTTTTGGCACAAAAAAAAGATACGAAAGGACTTTGTAGTGTCAAAAAAATTAGCAGCTTTATTACCTGAAAAATTCACTTTTCAAGATGGTGAAGGCGATTTTGTATTTACTTAATTTAATTCATTACCTTTATCACAATGAAAAAAACAAACGTACTTTTTCTAAATTCTTGGTATCCAAACAAGATAAAAAAACACAACGGAAAATTTATACGAGAACACGCAAAATCGGTTTCGGAATTTTGTACCGTTACCTGTTTACAAGTACAAGGAGTTTCTAAACAAAAAGATGTTTTTATTATTGACAAAACATTAAATAACAATATTTTAGAGATAACCATTTATTATAAAAAGCCTAATAAATTTAATTTATTAAAAAAGAAAAAACGCCAACATAAAGCGTTTAAATTGGGTTTTGAACAACTAAAAAACAACGTAGATATTGTACATTTAAACGTTATTTTTCCTGCTGGCTTTTTTGCCTTATACCTTAAAAAAAAATATGATATTCCGTTTATACTAACCGAACATAATACTACTTTTTTAAAAGAGGATACTACTAACTTTTCGTTTATTCAAAAAAAAATAATTACACGTATTGCCAATAAAGCAAGTGCTTTATGTCCTGTTTCAACACAGCTACAAAATGCCATGCAGGATTTTGGCATTACTGGTAATTATCATGTAATTCCGAATGTAATTGATACTAGTATTTTTACATTTAAACCAAAATCGATTTCTAATAAAGTTCGGTTTTTACATGTTTCGACATTAAACAACTCTCATAAAAATTATAAAGGTATCTTACGTGCCTTTAAACATCTTGCGGATAAAAACACCAATTTTATTTTGACTTTTATGTCTAGTGCAAACATGCAAGATGCAAAAAAATACGCTTTTGATATTGGTTTACCAAAAGATACCATACAATTTGCACCTAACACAACAGCACTTGATGTTGCTACTTCTATGCAAAATAACGATGTATTTATATTGTTTAGTAATTTTGAAACTTTTTCGCTAGTAGTTGCAGAATCACTATGTTGTGGTACACCTGTAATTGCTACTAAAGTTGGCATTATTCCTGAAATAATAAATAAAGAAAATGGTTTATTAGTTACCGTTAGCGATGAAAATATGCTATTTAACAACCTACTTAAAATGCTTAAAAACTACAAATTATACAACAACCAAAGCATTTCAGATACTGCTATTGCTATGTATAATTATAAAGCCGTTGGTTTAAAATATGCTTCCCTTTATAAAGCAATCAAAAACAAACTATAAATTTGTTTTTGTTTTACTATAATAATAAAAGAAAAGAAGCAAACTCAAAATACTAGTAAACCACATAATTATTGCCGAAGTAATTGCTGCCCCTTTAATACCATATTTAGGAATGAAATAATAATTGGAAATAACATTTACCAACAATGCCAACAAACCAATATAAAAGTTAGCACTTGCCTTACCAATTGAGGATAATAAATTACCAAACAAAGTTCTCAAAATTAAAATTCCTGAAATTCCTACCATTAAAATTAAAAAGGTATCGATAAAATTTCCATACTCCTTACCAAATAAAAATACCAATCCTATTTTACCCAAAAAGTAAGCACCAATTAACAATAAAAAACTGACACCACTAAAAATTAAAATATAACTTTTTATGTAATTTAGTATGTATTTTCTATTGGAAATACGTTCGGTAAAATACACAAAATCTGTTGCCATTAAAACATTTGGCAAGAACAACAAACTAAACGGAATTAAAGTTATATATTTATAATACGTGTTTTCTATCGGATTTTCAAGTAAATTACCTATTAATATAGTATCAATTTCAAATAAAAATAACGGAACAACATTTGCTAATCCTGCAAAAAAACCATACTTCCAAAATTCAAAATTTATAAAATTGAAACGCTCTTTTTTCTTAAAATTAACGTTCATTTTAAATATAAAAATTAAAAAAGTTAGTAAAGGAGTTGTAATAATTGCAATAATATATCCTATTTCACTATAAAAATAGCTCAATACACTTACAAGACCAACAAATAAAAACGAATACGTAATTTCTAAATACGCATACATTTTATTTTTGTAATGCAATCGCAAATAAATTTTAACCAAAGCCATTAAAAAATGAAATAAAACACTAAAAATTAGTATTTTAAAATAAAAAGAACTTTTTTCGTATTTAAACGGATAATACGAACTCAAAAACAAAAGAATACTAACCAAGCCAATTGTTATCCAAAATCCTTTTTTTAAAACATACATAAAAAGTCCTTCAATTTGTGCTTTTTGTTTGAGTAACGCTCCATATCGCACCAAACTTTGTTGCACTCCTAATCCTGCCATAGGTATTAAAAAAGAAACAAAACTAAAGGTATAAATTACCACACCTAACTCCTCTTTTACAATAAAACGCAACGCAATTAAGTATGCCAAAAAATTACTAATTCGTGCAATAACTATTGCTGCAAAAATAATACTTCCTGAACGTTGAAAAAATCCGTTAAGTAGCTTTTTAATACTATTCAAATGTTCTAAATTAAAAACAAATATAAGCAATACTACTTTTTATCTAGTAAAAAAGAAACAAATAATTAAAGATTAAAATATTGCTCACTATATTTGCACAAAACCGATAACAATTATGTGCGGAATTTCTGGCATACTAAATTTTACCAAAAACAAACCTATTAGCAATGCTTTGCAAAATATGGCAACTAGTATGATACACCGAGGTCCTGATGATGAAGGCTATATGTTATTTAATAAAGATGTAATTTCCCTTTACGGAAACGATTCCGTTATCAAAAACACCAACCATATTGAAACGAGCTTTAGCCAAAAATGCAAATTAGGCTTTGCTTTCAGGCAACTAAAAATAATTGATTTATCGCAAAACAGCCATCAACCAATGAGTGATATTTCTAAAAAATACCACATTGTTTTTAATGGCGAAATATATAATTACAAAGAAATAAAACAAGAATTAATTGGCTTAGGACATTCTTTTTTTTCTAATTCAGACACCGAAGTTATCTTAAACGCTTACAAACAATGGCAAACAAAAGCATTAGAAAAATTTAACGGAATGTTTGCTTTTGCCATTTATGATATAGATAAAAATGAAGTCTTTATCGCTAGAGATAGAATGGGAATTAAACCCTTATATTTTTATAAAAATAGCGAACAATTTATTTTTTCAAGTACCATAAAAGCAATTGTAGATTCCAAAATATACAAAGCAAAAATAAATTACGAAGGCTTATGGCAGAATTTTAAATTTTCCATAGCACAAAGACCAATTACCAGTTTTCAAGGGATTGTAGATTTAGAACCTGCTCATTATCTTAAAATAAATTTGAATAATAATAGCATTGTAAAACAACAATATTGGCAAATACCAACCAATACACAAGATATATCGCTTAGTTTAAAAGATAGCATAAATCGTGTAGAAGAAGCACTTTATAACGCAATAAAATATCGCTTAATTGCCGATGTAGAAGTTGGTTCGTTTATGAGTGGTGGTGTGGATTCTACTAGCATCTCTGTTATTGCATCTAAAATAAACCCAAATAGCAAAGCACTTACTCTTGGTTTTAAAGAATATGCAGCATTTAACGAAGTAAATCAAGCAAAAGACACCGCAAAATTACACAACATACAACATATTATCCAAAATATTGGTCTAGAAGAAGTGTTGCAAAATATAAAAAATATCACTACTGTTTACGACGAGCCATATCGTGGATTATCGGCAAATTTTATGCTAGGAAAAATGGCCTCGGACAACCATTTAAAAGTAGTTTTAAGCGGACTAGGAGCCGACGAATTATTTGGAGGTTATGATGTTTACAGAAAAATTAGAGCTTGGCAGATACTACAAAAAACAAATCCTCTTTCTAGATTAATTCCTAATGTACATCCGAAAATCAACAAATTAAAACAACTGGCAAAATATAAAAATATCGGACAATTTTACGCACATTATTATACTTTATATAACGATTTAGAATTAGAAAATTTATTTCTATCTGAAACTTTTGATACAACAGATACCATAACAAAAACCTATTATAAAAATCAAAAATTTACCGATGATTTTGAGGCAATAAGCTATTATAATTTAAAATCTTATATAGGTAATCACCAATTAAGAGCTATTGATTTATCTACTATGCACTTTTCTGTAGAAGGTAGGATTCCAATGTTAGACCACAATTTTATAGAAATGGCTTATACAATTCCTACAAAATACAAAATTAAAAATGGTGTACAAAAATTTTTTTTTAAAGAAGTTGCAAAAAAATACATTGCTCCTAGCTGCATAAACATGCAAAAAAAAGGATTGAATCTGCCTCTAAAAAATTGGATGCAAACCGAACTAAAAGAATTTGTTATGGACACAATACATTCGTTAGTTAGCCGAAATGTTTTCAATAATTTGGAAATTGATCGCATTCTAAACAAACAAGATACCAATAAAATTTGGCAATTAGTATCTACCGAATTATGGTTTCAGAAATTTTTTGATTAATTTATTCTAACTAAAATGTCTCAATTAAAACGATATTACTATTTAATACATATGCAATTTTTAGGATTCCGTTTTCACGGTTTTCAAAAACAACCTGATGTCAAAACCGTACAAGGTTTAATTGAAAAAACACTAAAATTTGTACTCGGAAAAAATAAAGCCAAAGTTCTTGGTGCTGGTAGAACCGATGCAAGAGTATCGGCAAATGTTTTTCCGATGGAATTATTTTTATACGACGAAATTGCCGATTTTAATCAATTTATGTTAGACTTTAACCATAATTTACCAAACGACATTAAAGCCTTATCTATTAAAGAAGTTGATGAAAAATTTAACGTAATAAACGATTCAAAAGTAAAAGAATACTTATATTTTTTTTCTTACGGAAGTAAATTTCATCCGTTTGCAGCTCCGATAATCACTTGCTTTTACGAGAATTTAGATTTAGAATTAATGCAAAAAGGAGCAAAATTATTTCAAGGAAAACACTGGTTTAAACATTATTGCACCAAACCAAGCGAGTTTGCAAATTATAACCGAGAAATACTAGTTAGTGAAATTGTTGAAAATGATATTTATTCTGCTAATTTTTTTCCTGAAAAATCGTATGTTTATCGCATAAAAAGTAGAGGATTTTTACGAAACCAAGTCCGTTTAATTATGGGAACACTATTTAGATTAGGAAAAGGCGAAATTAATATAGATTTTATACAAAAATCTCTTGTTGAACACAGCATTGAAAAACCTTTACCATTCGTTGCTCCTGCATCTGGATTACTATTAAACGACGTAACATACAAATAATGACAAAAGAAGAAACTCTAAAAGAAAAATGGCAAGAAATACAACAAAAAATTTCCGACCGCTTTGGCGATGGTGAAACACTTGAAGTTGATGCAATTGTCTATTTAATTGGCGTACAAGAACTCGGTCAAGGATACCGAAAATTCAAAAAAGACGAAAAAATAAACTTAATGCATATTGCCGTTTGTAAATTATTAGAACCATACGGATACTACGAATTTGATTATTTTGATAACGATGGTTGGCCTCACTACAACCTTAACGAAGAATTACCAAGCCTAAAAGCAGGAGAGCAAACTGTACTCTTAAAACAAGCAATTATTAACTATTTTGAAAATTTTTAAACTCTTATTTTATGCAAATTTGTGATACTGCAAACAACCTAACTTCTGTAAAAGAAGCCAATGAAATAATTCTAAACCAAACAGAAAATTTCGGAACAGAACAAGTGAATTTTCAAGATGCCTTACATCGTGTTTTAAAAGAAAATATTGTTGCAGACAGAGATTTCCCACCATTTAACAGAGTAAGTATGGATGGAATTGCTATAAAATATTCGGAGTTTGAAAAAGGAAAAACCCAATTTAAAATTGAAGGAATACAAGCTGCTGGTTCGCCACAATTAAGTATAAAAAATACTGAAAATTGTATAGAAACGATGACAGGTGCGGTCTTACCAAAAGGCTTAGACACCGTTATTCCTTACGAATTGATTAAAATAAACAATGATATTGCAACCTTGCAAACCGAAAAAATTAAGTATTTCCAAAACATCCATAAACAAGGCAAAGACCGAAAAAAAGATGCTGTAATTTTAACAAAAAACACCACAATTAGTGCTGCTGATATTGGTATTTTAGCAACCGTAGGAAAATTTACTGTAAAGGTAGCGAAAAACCCTAAAGTAATTATTATTTCTACAGGTGATGAACTAGTAGATGTGAATCAAAATCCGTTAGCACATCAAATAAGGCGTTCGA
>CAMZLT010000072.1 GCA_947311745.1 uncultured Flavobacteriaceae bacterium
CTAATGTTGCTACTATTTTTGTTTTTTTAGTTGTTGCCATTTGTTTAGTAAATTAAATTGGTTTTGGACTTTAATAATAAAGGGTTAATGCGATAACATACTTGTACACCATCTATTGTTTGGATATTTTGAATAATTTTTTCTATTTTTTGAGGCGTATATTCTCCTTCAATTTTTAAAAAATAATCCACTTCTTTTTTTTCTGGTATTAGTGTGTAAGTACTATATAAAGAGTCAAATAAGTTAAAGGCATCTTTTGTGGTTTTTTCTTCTATTATTTGTTTATTTGTAAGTAAAGACCAAAAATCAAATGTTTTTAAATTTTCAAAATCGTAAATAGAAAATTCAGCCTTATTTTTAGCAAAATTCAGTACTTTTTTATTCCTTCTTAAAGCAATATTAAATAATTTATTAATTCTAAAAGCAAGGTGATAATCCTCTAAAACACTAGTAATTCCTATTAAGGTATAATCGTGTTCAATTTCTAGTTTTAATATGTGCTTTTTTTGTTTCATACTAACTTTTACAAAAGTATTGTTTTTTTAACGATAATCGGAAGTATATTTTTAAATCATCTTAAAATTACTTTTTAACACACTATAAAGCTTGCGAAAAATATTTTTGGGTTTTTATGTTTACCTTTAATAAAAAGCACCATTAATAAATAAATATTAAAATCAAAAAAATACTATTATTAGCAGTTGCAACTCAAGGACAAATCACAACACCTTTTGTAATAGGACTTACATGTCAAATGGGATTACAAAACTAGACTATCTACTATAATTGAAAATGCTTAAAATTTATTTTGCTCAGAATAGGGTTACAATTAGTTTACGCTTTATTATTTATTTTCCAAAGATGATCTAAAACAATTTCGTTAGATTTTTATTGGTATTCTGATTTTTCATAACGAAAACCTATGAATTTTTCGAGTTCAATTTGTAGTAGAGCTAAATTTTTTTATTTCCTACCAAAATCAGCAGGAATTTCTCCCCAAGCCTTGGTTTCCCATTTTAAAATTTTATTCGTGTAGCTATTGGTTTTAATCCAATGTAAAGCACGATGTATCAATTCAAAAAGATACTTGTTATCTGTATTTGGTCTAATCGAAGTATTTATATATTTACGTGTAACCCAATTTATCGCAATCCTACTATCCGAATAAATAGGCAAATCTAGTTTGTGTTTTTTACAGTATGCTAGAGCATGTACTAAAGCTAAAAACTCCATAATATTATTGCTACTATTTTTAAAAGGACCTTGATGAAAAAGTAAGGTTTTCGTATCGGTAAAAACGCCTTGATATTCTGAGTTTCCTTTGTTATCACAAGCACCATCCACAGCAATACTTTTAGTTATAGGTTTGCCAATTAAAGCTAATTCAGCAACACTTAATTCTGTTTCAAAAATATCTTTTCCGATATAATCTTGCGGATTTCCTTTAAAAGCCTTTTCGGCAAGTTCTTTAGTTAAAAAAGATTTGTATTTTGCACCTGTAAAACCCTCAATTTGCTTCTTACAAGTATTCCATGAAGTGTAAATTCCAGGGTTTTTACCTTCCCAAACTACGTAAAATTTCTTTTTTTTGGACATAATTTTATTTACAAATTAACCCTTCAATAACCTTAGGGAAATTATCCATTTCTAATTGATGAATTTTTTTTTGAATACTAAAAATAGTTTCATCTTTATCTAATGTAACCTCTTTTTGAAAGATTATAGCGCCATCATCGTATTTTTCGTTAACATAA
Organism: uncultured Flavobacteriaceae bacterium; assembly: GCA_947311745.1. Lineage (GTDB taxonomy): Bacteria > Bacteroidota > Bacteroidia > Flavobacteriales > Flavobacteriaceae > S010-17. Next base: position 1,755 of record CAMZLT010000072.1, read on the forward strand.
TGAATCGTTATTCCTGTTTTATTTTCGTTGTTTTCTAAAACCTTTTTATGAATATGTACGCCATACATACCTTTTCCACCATACTTTGGCAACAAAGCAGGATGAATATTTATAATTTTATTAGTAAATGAAGCAATAATAGTGCTAGGTACTTTCCATAAAAAACCTGCAAGAATTATAAAATCAGCTTCTTTTTTTAAGAAATTTAGAATTGTTTCCGAGTGGTAAAAATCGTTTTTATTAAATACTAAACAGTTAATATTTAGCCTATTACATCTATTAATAACTTTGGCATCTTTATTGTTAGTTAGCACATGAGTTACTATTACACTTTTCTTATTTTGAAAAAAAGAAATAATATTTTCTGCATTTGTTCCGGAACCAGAAGCAAAAATAACAAGACGTTTCATTTATAATAAAGGTTATAAGTAAGTACAAAAAAAAGAATTATTATTAACAAAATAGCCATATAGACAGTCTTTTTATAAAAAAAAGAAATTTATTGACTATAAAAACGGAAGCAAATGGTAAAATTTAAATTAATTGTTTACTTTTGTGCCGTAATTAAATTAAAATTAACATTATGTCAGACATTACATCAAGAGTAAAAGCTATTATCGTTGACAAATTAGGCGTTGACGAAAATGAAGTAACTAACGAAGCAAACTTCACAAATGATTTAGGAGCAGATTCATTAGATACTGTAGAATTAATTATGGAATTCGAAAAAGAATTTGATATTCAAATTCCAGATGATCAAGCAGAAAATATTGCAACAGTTGGTCAAGCAATTACTTATATCGAAAGTGCAAAATAGTAATTTATTACTATAAAAAATTAAATTACGAGTGTTGTTTTAATACAATATTCGTAATTTTTTTGTTTAAAAAAAAGGTTTTGGCATAAATAGATTATTTTTATTAACTTTGTAGCAAAGCCAACTTTTCATTACTTTTGAAAAGTGAAAAAATATTTAAAGATAAAAACATGGAACTAAAGCGAGTAGTAGTAACTGGATTGGGAGCATTAACTCCAATTGGTAACAATATACAAGATTATTGGAACAACTTAATCAAAGGTGTTAGCGGCGCTGCACCAATAACTTATTTTGATGCTTCAAAATTTAAAACGCAATTTGCATGTGAACTTAAAAACTTTGAAGTAACCGATTTTATTCATCGCAAAGAAGCAAGACGAATGGATCGTTTTACACAATACGCAATGGTTGCCTCTGACGAAGCAATTAAAGATGCAGATATTGACCTTGAAAAATTAGATAAAGATAGAGTTGGAGTAATTTGGGGAGCAGGAATTGGCGGTTTAGAAACGTTTCAAAATGAAGTTTTGAATTATGCTGCTGGTGATGGTACACCACGATTTAATCCATTTTTTATACCTAAAATGATTGCCGATATTGCTCCAGGTCAAATATCTATAAAATATGGATTTAGAGGTCCAAATTTTGCAACGGTATCTGCTTGTGCATCCTCTGCAAATGCACTTATTGATGCATTTAATTATATTCGATTAGGTCAAGCAGACATGTTTGTTGCTGGTGGTTCAGAAGCAGCAGTAACCATAGCAGGAATGGGAGGTTTTAACTCTATGCATGCTCTATCAACACGAAATGATGATCCAAAAACGGCATCTAGACCTTTTGATAAAGACCGCGATGGTTTTGTACTTGGCGAAGGTGCTGGTGCAATTATTTTAGAAGAATACGAACATGCAAAAACAAGAGGTGCGAAAATTTATGCCGAATTACTTGGTGGAGGATTATCCGCAGATGCACATCATATAACCGCTCCACATCCCGAAGGCTTAGGGGCTTTGGCAGTAATGAAAAACTGTTTAAAAGATGCAAATTTACAACCAGAAGCAGTTGATGCGATTAACATGCACGGAACTTCAACCCCTTTAGGTGATATTGCCGAATCTAAAGCAATTAAAAAAGTATTTGGCGAACATGCCTATAACATAAATATCAATTCTACAAAATCTATGACTGGTCATTTGTTAGGAGCAGCAGGAGCGATTGAAGCAATTGCCTCAATTTTATCCATTAAGCATGGTATTGTTCCTCCTACTATTAATCATTTTACCGATGATGAAGGTATTGATCCTAAATTAAATTTAACTTTTAACAAAGCACAAAAACGAGATGTAAAAGTTGCAATGAGTAATACATTTGGTTTTGGTGGTCATAATGCATGTGTATTATTTAAAAAACTTGAGGAATAAATGAATTTTCCATTTTTAAAGAAACTTAAAAATCCACTTAGTAAAAAAGAGGAAAATTTTTTGAACTCTTTAAAACCAATTATTGGTTATAAACCAACAAAAATTCATTATTTTAAAAAAGCATTTACACATAGCTCGGTTAAAAAAGAGCTTAACGGAAAACCATTTAATTACGAACGCTTAGAGTTTTTAGGAGACACTTTTTTAGACGCGATAGTTTCTAATTACTTGTATGTTAATTCTCCAGATGGGGATGAAGGCTATTTAACACAAATGCGTTCTAAAATTGTTAGTAGAGAAAACCTAAATAAAGTAGGTAAAGAATTAAATTTAATTAGCTTAGTACAAAGTAGTGTTAAGAAAAAACATTTTGGCGAAAACATTTACGGAAATTTATACGAAGCCGTTACAGGTGCCGTTTTTTTAGATAAAGGATACGACGGTTGCAAAAAATTTATTCATAAAACTTTATTAGATCCGTATGTAGATATTAAGCGATTGGAAGGGAAAATCACAAGTTATAAAAGCGTTTTAATAGAATGGTGTCAAAAGAACAAATTAAAATTTGACTTTGCAATAAAAGATGAAAATTCTAAAGAAAAAACCAAACATTTTACGGTAAACTGTATTATTGAACAAAAAATAATTTCAAAAGGCAGAGCTACTTCTAAGAAAAAAGCAGAGGAAATTGCTGCTCGCAGAGCATACTATACACTACAAAACGAAATTGAAAAGTAATAAATTTCTAAAAATCTATTTTGTATATTTGTTCAATAAAAATAATATATGGTAGATTGCCAAAGACATAAATTTAAAATTCCTGATAGTGTTAGTTATCTAAATTGTGCATATATGTCGCCTTTTTTAAAAAAAATAGAAAAAGTAGGACACAGAGCAGTAAGCAAAAAATGTCTTCCTTTTGAAATAACAGGAGACGATTTTTTTGAAAACACAAGCAAACTTAAAGTGTTGTTTTCTAAATTAGTTTCTATCCCAGATTACAATAATGTTGCGATAATTCCTGCTACATCTTATGGTATTGCAACCGTAACAAACAATATTGTTTTAAATAAAGGTGAAGAAATTATTGTTGTTGATGAACAATTTCCTAGTAATATTTATTCTTGGCAAAACGTAGTCAATAAACACCAAGGAAAATTAATTAATATTGCAAAACCAAAAGCACTGAAAAATAGAGGGAAATTATGGAATAAATCAATTTTAGAAGCTATAAACTCAAATACTAGAGTAGTAGCAATACCAATTGTACATTGGAGTGATGGAACCTTATTTGATATTGAAGCTATTCGTAAAAAAACAAAAGAAAACAATGCTTTACTCATTATTGATGGTACACAAAGTATTGGTGCATTACCATTTTCAGTTTCCGAAATACAACCTGATGCTTTAATTTGCTCAGGATATAAATGGCTATTAGGACCATATTCTATCGGATTGGCATATTTTTCAGATGAATTATGTAAAGGAAATCCTATTGAAGAAAATTGGATTAACCGAAAAAACAGTCACAATTTTGCAAATTTGGTAAATTACGAGTCTGATTACCAGCCAAAAGCAGGTAAATTTAACGTTGGTGAAATGAGTAATTTCACCTTAACACCAATGCTTTTAGAGTCCATAAAACAATTACTCGATTGGAAACCAGAACGTATTCAAGAGTATACCAAATATATTTCGGAAAAAGCAATAAGAAAACTAAAAAGATTGGGTTGTTTTATTGAAAATGAAAAGTATCGTGCAGCACATTTATTTGGTATTTATTTACCAGAAAAAACAGATTTAAATGCTTTAAAAAAAGAATTATCCAAGCAAAAAGTTTATGTTTCCTTTCGTGGTAATGCAGTACGAGTTTCACCACATTTGTACAATACAAAAATGGATTTTGAAAAATTAGTTAAATGTTTTATAACCGTTTTAAAAAAATAATATTTTAAAATTATGCAACAACAAATTTCGGTATTACTTACTACGGAAAAATTAAATATGCAAGAAGCATACGATTTTGTACAAGATGCAAGTTGTGGAGGTATTGCTCTTTTTATAGGGTGTAGTCCCCGACTACACCGCCATTGTCAAATGGGGATAATGTGTATGTTTGGCATCAGAAAAAATAAGCTTGGTTGAGATATAAATTGAGACGGCATTCCTGTTGCCTTATGGCGGTGTAGACGGGGTCTACACCCTACAATTACGGTTTGGCAGGGATAAATATCATAATATCGCCCATCATCACAGGTGCCCATACAGGTTTACTGCTAGCGTTTTTCATGTTTGTACCCATTTGATACTCGATAACATTAGAGAATCCATCACCATCCAAATCACCCTGTGCATCTGCTGCATTGAG
>CAMZLT010000073.1 GCA_947311745.1 uncultured Flavobacteriaceae bacterium
CAAAATACCGAGGATATACAAAACACAATTGATAGTAATGCAAAAGATGGTAAAATTGGCGAAGTAGATGCTCCGCAAGATGTACCAGAGATTGCTTACGCCAAGAAATAAAGATTGATTTTAGTTAGTAGAAAGCGAGCCAAATGTATAATTTGTATATTTGGCTCAATTTCGTAAAAAAACCTTAAAACTTAAAAAATATGAATTATATTTTACCATTTATAATCGGATTTGTAGCAGCATTTTTAGGACTTATCGCACCATCAATGCTTAACATGACTGCTGCAAAAACAACCCTTGATAAAGGAAAAAAAGCAGGAATACAATTTGCTGCAGGTGCAGCTTCTATCGTATTTATTCAAGCTTTTATTGCTGTTTATTTTGCAAATAAAATAACCCCTGAAATAATAAAAACACTTCAAAAAGCAGCATTTTTTGTTTTACTTGGGCTTGCTATTTTCTTTTTTACACAAGCACGAAAAAAATTCAAAGCCGAAGGAAAAAATAAGAAAGGAAGTTCTTTTATTACTGGAATGGGAATGTCTTCCTTAAATATGCTTGCAATTCCTTTTTATTTAGGAATGGCAAAAGTAGGCGAAGGATATGGCATGTTGTTAGAAATTCCATATTCTATCATTTATGTTGTAGGTGCTGTACTTGGAGCATTTTCTTTATTTTCCATTTATGCATCATTTGCCGAAATTATTGCAAAAAAAGCACAATTTATAGCTAAAAACATAAATTACATCTTAGCAGGATTATTTATAATTTTAGCAATTACTTCTGGTGTCAAATCCATTATGTAAAAACATTCTTTTCAAGTCGTATAATTAATTAGTATATTTGCGACAGAAAGTAAAACAAAACACACTACTATGGTTAATGCAATTATTTCAAACCTTAAAAGAGGCATTCGTTTATTAGAAAATATAAATGATTTACAATATAGCGATAAATCTATTGCTCCGTATTATTCTAGTATCGGAGGACATATGCGTCATATTTTAGATGTGTTTGATTGCATATTTGCTGGATTAGAATCTGGTAAAGTAGATTTAACCGCAAGAAAAAGAAATGAACTTGCCGAAACAAAAACTGTATTTGGTATTGCATATTTTGAAAAAACCATAAACAAATTACAAGAAATAAAATCACAAGATTTTAATATTTTAGTTGAAGTAAGTGATGATTTAGGATTAGGAAACGTAACCGTAAATTACACACTTGCTTCAACTCTTATTCAAGCACACAGCCATGCAATACATCATTTTGCAAGTATTGGCTATATCATCTCTCAATTAGATATTGCATTACCTGATGCGGATTTTGGATACAATCCTACAACCCCAAAAAATCAAGAATTAAATGCGTAATTAACCCTATAACAACTATTTAATAAAAACGCTATTAATTTTTAAAAAAAAGTAAAAAAAACACCTCGTGTTTAAAATAAATTTTTACTTTTATTCTATGGTTTATAATGCTACGATAGAAGAAGAAAATAAAGAAATTGCAAGACGATATAAAAATCTGCTTAAAGATTCATACGAAATTTTATCAACGGAAGATAAAAAATTAATCCGTAAAGCTTTTGAACTAGCCGTAGATGCACATAAAGAACAACGCAGAAAAACTGGCGAACCATATATTTTTCATCCAATTGCGGTAGCAAAAATTGTAGCAAATGATATTGGCTTAGGTGCAACTTCCATCGCAGCAGCATTACTACATGATGTCGTTGAAGACACAGAATATACACTCAACGATATGGAACAAATTTTTGGTGAAACCATTGCACGAATCGTGAATGGTCTTACCAAAATTGCACATTTAAAAAAAGATAAAATTCCGTCTTTACAAGCTGAAAATTACCGAAAATTACTACTAACATTAAACGACGATGTACGAGTTATCTTAATTAAAATTGCAGATAGATTACACAACATGCAAACTATGGATGCAATGCCTCCTCACAAACAAGTGAAAATTGCAAGTGAAACACTATTTATTTACGCTCCGTTAGCACATCGTTTAGGCTTATACAACATAAAAACGCAATTAGAGGATTTAGGTTTAAAATACACAGAACCTGAAGTGTATAATGATATTTCAAATTTAATAACACAAAGTAAAGAGGAGCAAGATATTTATATAAAAACATTTATAAAATCCTTAAAAACTCCTCTAGATAAAGAAAAACTAGAATACGATATTATTGGCAGACCAAAATCCATTTACTCCATTCGCAGAAAAATGCTAAAACAAGGAGTTTCTTTTGATGAAGTTTACGATAAATTTGCCATCCGAATTATTTATAAAACCAAACAACAAAAAGAGGAAAAACTAACTGCATGGCGAATATATTCGTTAATTACCGATAAATTTCGTCCAAACCCTGAGCGATTACGAGATTGGATTAGCACACCTAAAACTACAGGATACGAAGCCTTACACATCACAGTAATGGGATTAAAAGGTCGTTGGGTTGAAGTACAAATTCGTTCTGAACGAATGAATGAAATTGCCGAAAAAGGATATGCAGCTCATTTTAAATACAAACAAGGTGCACAAAACGAAACAGGATTAGAAAACTGGTTAAACCTACTTAAAGAAACACTTGAAAACCAAGATATTAACGCGGTTGATTTTGTAGAACAATTCAAACTAAACTTATACGCAAAAGACATTTATGTATTCACACCAAATGGCGATATTAAATCTTTACCAAAAGGTGCAACTGCATTAGATTTTGCATTTTCCATTCATACAGATATTGGTATGCGTTGTCGTGGAGCTAAAGTTAACGGAAAAATCGTCCCATTAAGTTATGTATTAAAAAGTGCTGATCAAGTAGAAATCATAACTTCAAAAAATCAAAAACCAAAATCTAGTTGGCTGGATTTTGTAAAAACAGCTAGTGCAAAATCAAAAATTAAATCCTCTTTAAAAGAAGCACAAAAAGAAATTGCAAGTCAAGGAAAAGA
>CAMZLT010000074.1 GCA_947311745.1 uncultured Flavobacteriaceae bacterium
ATTACAAAGACAAATTATCTGCTATAATTGAAAATAATCAAAATTTATTTAGCTCAGAATTGGGCTACAATTAGCTCCCGCTTTTTTATTTATTTTTTAAAGGTGTTCGTGAACCACTTCGTTAGGTTTATTTCACTAAAAAATCCCTGTGCTTCCCAATTTTATTGGTGTTTTGACTTTTCATCACGAAAACCTATGAATTTTTCGGGTTAAGAAAATTTAATAGCATCTTTATTCATTTGTTCTACATATAAAAAAGCTAATTTTATGAATTTTTGCGATTATAGAAAATACATAAATCGCAAAAGTATTTCTACTACTAAACTACAGATTATTAATTGTCATGCATTTTAACTTTTCGCAACGAAAATATTTTACGAATTTATAGAAAATATATTTTTGAAGGTATTCTCTTTTAGTTTTCTTATATTTGGAAACTATTAAAATATTACCAATGAAAATTTTAAAAATTCTGTTTGTCTTTTTTGTTATTATCATGTTTAATTCTTGTAAATCGGAAACTAAAATGCGTTTAAAATATCCTAAAACTAAAAAAGAAAATGTAACCGATACTTACTTTGGTGAAAAAATAGTAGATTCATATCGTTGGCTAGAAAATGATCGTTCTACAGAAACCGAAAATTGGGTAAAACAACAAAATAAAGTAACCTTTTCGTACTTAAAAAAAATACCATTTCGCAATGAAATTCGCAAGCGTTTAGAAAAATTATGGAATTACGAAAAAATCTCTGCACCAAAAAAGCATGGTAATTTTAAGTATTTTTATAAAAATGACGGTTTACAAAACCAATCCATTTTATATAGACAAAAAGAGCAAGAAACACCAGAAATATTTTTAAATCCAAATACTTTTTCAAAAGATGGAACAACTTCATTGGGAGCGATTAAGTTTACAAAAGATGGCAGTTTAGTTGCATATTCCATTTCGGAAGGAGGTTCGGATTGGCGAAAAATTATAGTACTAGATACGAACTCTAAAAAAATTATTGGTGATACAATTGTTGATGTAAAATTTAGTGATATTTCATGGTATAAAAACGAAGGTTTCTATTACTCTAGTTACGATAAACCTAAAGGAAGTGAGCTTTCTGCAAAAACCGATCAACATAAAGTATATTATCATAAATTAGGTAAAAAACAAAAAGAGGATACTGTTATTTTTGGTGAAAAAGCACAAGAAAAACATCGTTATGTTAGTGCAATGGTTACCGATGATAATGCTTATTTATTACTTTCGGCTAGTGTTTCTACTTCAGGAAATAAATTATTTATTAAAGATTTGAATAAACCAACATCCGATTTAAAGGTAATTTTAGATCATACCGATAGTGACACGTATCTTTTAGGTAATATCGATTCTACTTTATTTTTAGTAACAAATTTAAACGCTCCGAATAAAAAAATAGTAAAAGTAGATGCTTCTAATCCAACACCAAAAAATTGGCAAGATGTAATCTCAGAAACTAAGCAAGTTTTAACAGCAACTACTGGTGCTGGTTTTATCTTTTGTGAATATATGGTAGATGCTATCTCTAAAGTAAAGCAATACGATTATTCAGGTAAATTTATACGTGATATTAAATTGCCTGGTATTGGAAGTGTTAGTGGTTTTTCAGACAAAAAAGATACTTCGGTTTTATACTATAATTTTACCAATTATATTACGCCAAGTACGATTTATAAATACGAACCAAAAACAGGTAATTCCGAATTATTCATCCAACCAAAAATTGATTTTAATCCAACTGATTTTGAATCCAAACAAATTTTTTACACATCAAATGATGGTACTAAAATTCCAATGATTATTACATACAAAAAAGGTTTGAAATTAAATGGTAAAAATCCAACAATTTTATATGGTTATGGTGGTTTTAATATTAGCATTACACCTAATTTTAATGTTGCATATTTGACTTGGTTAGAAAAAGGAGGTGTCTATGCTGTGGCAAATATTCGTGGTGGTGGCGAATACGGACGCAAATGGCACGATGCAGGAATTCAACAAAAAAAACAACATGTTTTTGATGATTTTATTGCTGCTGCGGAATACCTTATCGAAAAAAAATATACTTCTAGTGATTATTTAGCAGTACATGGCAGGTCAAATGGTGGCTTATTGGTAGGAGCTGTTATGACACAGAAACCAGCGTTATTTAAAGTAGCTTTACCAAGTGTTGGTGTTTTGGATATGTTGCGATACCATACTTTTACCGCAGGAGCTGGTTGGGCTTATGATTACGGAACAGCAGAGCAAAGTAAGGAAATGTTTGCGTATTTAAAAAAATATTCACCTGTACATAATGTAAAAAAAGGCGTAAAATATCCTGCTACTTTAATTCAAACTGGAGATCACGACGATCGTGTTGTTCCTGCACATAGTTTTAAATTTGCAGCTCAATTACAAGATAAAAATACTGGGAATACACCAATTTTAATTCGTATAGAAACCAATGCAGGTCATGGTGCAGGAACACCAACTGCAAAAATAATTGATCAATATGCCGATATGTTTGCCTTTACTTTGTACGAAATAGAAAAAAAGTAATATTGGTTAAAAAACGATTTTTTGTTCGATATCGTTAGCATTTTTTCCTAATTCTTTAAAATCGTGAAACATATTTTTTTTATTATTCCATTTTTCTTCATCTATTACGTATAGATCTGGTAAAGAATCGTGCCATCCTCTTGCATTAGATCCAAGAAAAGAAAATGCTTCAAACGGAATAAATCTTGCAAAGGTTCTACCAATTATTGTAGATAATTTTGGTTTGTTACCAAACACATCTACTACTTTTGTTTTTGAAATGTATTTTCCGATGGTTTTTTGTGTGGTACTTTCAAAAATTATATAATACAATACATATATTCCGTAAGACATTACATAGTCTAAAACACCATCTTGATCGGAATTTAAATACTTTATAATGGTTTCACTTTCAAAAAGATAGGTTGAAAGCCCTAAAAGGATTCCTACAATAAAAGCAAATAGTAGATATGCAAAAAAATCAACAAAAGCATTTGCTAAACGTTGTCCTTGTGATGCATATACATCCGTTGTAACTTTAAATTTTTCTTGCATTATTGTTATATAAAAACACTTCGTAAGTTGTTTTTACGAAGTGTTTGTAGGTTAATTTTTAAGATCCACACATTAAACAATCGTCAGGATTATTTTGCGAATCGATTATCATTTGTTTTAACTCTTCGGCAGATAATGGCTTTTCTTCTTCTTGTTTTTTAGAAACCGTAAATTGAATGGCATTTACTGCAGATTTTGTTCTAAGATAATACATTCCTGTTTTTAAACCACTTTTCCAAGCGTAAAAATGCATGGAAGTTAATTTTCCAAAATCTGGGTCTTGCATAAATAAGTTTAAGGATTGTGATTGATCAATAAAATAACCTCTTTGTCTTGCCATATCAATAATATCACGCATTTTAAGTTCCCAAACAGTTTTATACAAGTCTTTTAAATCTTGCGGAATTGCTTCAATATGTTGAATAGAACCATTTGCACGCATGATTTCTTCTTTCATATTATTATCCCAAAGTCCTAATTCTACTAAGTCTTCTAGTAAGTGTTTGTTTACTATAATAAATTCGCCTGACAATACCCTTCTGGTATAAATATTTGAGGTATATGGTTCAAAAGCTTCATTGTTTCCTAAAATTTGCGATGTAGATGCTGTTGGCATTGGAGCTACTAAAAGCGAATTACGAACACCGTTTTTTAGTACTTGTTTGCGTAGTTTTTTCCAATCCCATCTTCCGCTAAGGCTATCTTCAGAAATATTCCAAAGGTTAAATTGGAATTGTCCTTCGCTCATTGGTGAACCTTTAAAAGTAGAATATGCTCCTTTGCTTTTAGCCATTTCCATAGAGGAAGTTACTGCTGCAAAGTAAATGGTTTCAAAAATTTCTTGATTTAATTTTTTTGCTTCGTCACTTGTAAATGGCATTCGTAAAGTAATGAAAGTGTCTGCTAAACCTTGTACGCCTAATCCTACAGGACGATGGCGAAAATTAGAGTTTTCTGCTTCTTTTACAGGATAGAAATTGCGTTCAATAACAGTATCTAGGTTACGCGTAATTTTTTTAGTTACTTTAAATAATTTTTTGTGGTCAAAGAATTTATTTCCGTCTTTATCTTCAGAAATATACATTGGTAAAGCAATTGATGCAAGGTTACATACTGCAACTTCATCTTTTGCTGTATATTCCATAATTTCGGTACAAAGATTTGAAGAGCGTATTACGCCTAAATTCTTTTGGTTAGATTTACGATTAACCGAATCTTTGTATAACATATATGGATTACCAGTTTCGATTTGTGCTTCTAGAATTTTTTCCCAAAGTTTACGAGCTTTAATGGTTTTTCGACCTTTTCCTATTTTTTCGTAACCGGTGTATAATTTTTCAAATTCTTCGCTATAGGTATCGAATAAATGCGGACATTCATTAGGACACATTAATGTCCAGTCTTCATCTGCTTCGACACGTTTCATAAATAAATCAGGGATCCACATTGCGTAGAATAAATCTCTTGCTCTCATTTCTTCCTTTCCGTGATTTTTCTTTAAGTCTAAAAAGTCAAAAATATCGGCATGCCAAGGTTCCATATAAACGGCAAAAGAGCCTTTACGTTTTCCACCACCTTGATCTACATATCTTGCGGTATCGTTATATACTTGTAACATTGGTACGATTCCGTTAGAAGTTCCGTTTGTTCCTCTAATGTACGAACCTCTTGCTCGTATATTATGGATGGATATACCAATTCCTCCTGCAGATTGTGAAATTTTTGCAGTTTGTTTTAGTGTGTCGTAAATTCCGTCAATACTATCATCTTGCATTTGTAATAAAAAGCAAGAGGACATTTGTGGTTTTGGTGTTCCTGCGTTAAATAATGTAGGTGTTGCATGTGTAAACATACGTTTAGACATTAACTCGTAAGTTTCAATAGCAGCATCTAAATCTTCTTTATGAATACCTATTGAAACACGCATTAGCATGTGTTGTGGTCTTTCGGCAATTTCTCCATTAATTTTTAATAAATAAGAGCGTTCTAGGGTTTTAAATCCAAAATAATCGTATCCAAAATCTCTATTATAAATAATTGTAGAGTCTAATTTTGCAGCATTATCCATAATTATTTTATAGACATCATCAGCAATCATAGGTCCTTTTTTACCAGTACGAGGATTTACATAATTATATAAATCTGTCATTACTTCGGAAAATGATTTTTTGGTATTTTTATGCAGGTTAGAAACCGAAACACGTGCTGCTAATTTTGCATAATCAGGATGGTTTATGGTCATGGTAGCTGCAATCTCTGCAGCAAGGTTATCTAATTCGGAAGTGGTAACGCCGTCATAAATCCCTTCAATAACACGCATAGCAATTTTCACAGGATCTACTAATTTGTTTAATCCGTAGCACATTTTACGAATTCTTGAAGTAATTTTATCAAACATTACTGGTTCTTTGCGACCGTCTCTTTTTACTACATCCATGTTTTTTAGTTTTTGGTGGTTATATATTTTTCTTTTTCTTTTGGTTTTATTAGACAACAAGACATACATCAAACATATTATTTAATATAATATTTTAAAATGCACCTCTTAATATAAAAGCGTATATCGTCTTACCGCTTTTTAAAAATCAGCATCAAAAGCAATACTTCCTGTTCCGCCAGATTTCACGCCTGCTTTTTGGTATTCGGAAACTCTTTTTTCGAAAAAATTAGTTTTTCCTTCTAGAGAGATCATTTCCATAAAATCAAATGGATTAGAGACGTTGTAAACTTTTTCACAACCGTATTCTAATAATAATCTATCGGTTACAAATTTTAAATACTGTGTCATTAATTTAGCATTCATTCCTATTAAGCTTACTGGTAAGGATTCGGTAATAAATTCTTTTTCAATGTTTAAGGCGTCTACTAAAATTTCGGTGATTTTAGATTTTGGTACTTTATTAACAATGTGATTTTGATGTAAGTGTACTGCAAAATCTGCGTGTAAACCTTCATCACGGTTAATTAATTCGTTAGAGAAGGTTAAACCAGGAAGTAATCCTCGTTTTTTCATCCAAAAAATAGAGCAAAAAGCACCAGAAAAGAAAATACCTTCTACTGCTGAAAATGCTATCAATCGTTCGGCGAAGCTGTCGCTTTCAATCCATTTTAAAGCCCAATTTGCTTTTTTTGCTATGGCAGGAAATATTTCAATTGCACGAAATAATTCGTCTTTTTCTTTTTCATTTTTAATATAGGTATCAATCAGAAGTGAATATACTTCGGAATGAATATTCTCCATCATTATTTGAAATCCATAGAAAAATTTAGCCTCGGAATATTGTACTTCTGAAATAAAATTTTCTGCTAGATTTTCGTTTACAATACCATCGCTTGCTGCAAAAAAGGCAAGGATATGTTTTATAAAATACCGTTCATCATCATTTAATCTCTCTTCCCAATCTTTCACATCTTGCTCTAAATCAATTTCTTCTGCAGTCCAAAAAGATGCTTGTTGCTTTTTATACCAATCCCAAATATCATGGTGTTGGATAGGAAAAATTACAAAACGGTCGCTATTTGGTGCTAAAATTGGTTCAGTGTTGGTCATTTTCAAATGTTTTTTTTTAGAATTAAGGGAGAAATTATGGGTGAAATTTCTTTGAAACAAAGAACGAAAAAAAATGTGTTAAAACAAAAGCATACTTATTCACAAGTTAAGGCAAGTTTTTAACAATTTGCAAAAAAAGCCATTTTTTTAATAAAAATATTTTTTTGTAAAATATTGATTTATAATTGTTTAATTTGTTGAAATTTAGCTACTAGCGAATTTTACTACGATTGCATTAAAACGTCAGAAATAAAAAAATGGATGTTTTTTTTAAAAATTTTTGTTGCTTAATTTTTTAGAAATTGCCATATTATTTTTATAAGATTAGATTTGTAATACCAAAAGCACAATCACGAATTAAAAAAACCATCCTTAAATAAAGAATGGTTTTTTTAAATAAATTTACTATTTTATAAATAACAGGTTACTAAAACCATTGATTCCAAGGAATCATACTTAGCATTAATAGTAATGCAATTCCATAAAAAACAGCTATCGTTTTAAATTTACTTGCATCATTTTCTTTCTTTTTTTGTTTAGAATAGCCTATGGTTATTAAAGCAATAGCGAGTAGCATTGTAGCAGGATGTTCTATTTGTAACATTCTAATAGCACTATCACTAGAAACTCCATTAGCTTTTAAGGATTTGTAAGCTGCAGAGCTAAAATAAACGCCTAAACCAAGTAGTAATTGGATGTGTGAAACTATTAAAGTAAATAAGGCTAAACGTAAATCTATATCTTTAAATTCTTTTTTAAAACTAGCTACCGCTTTAATAATTACTATAAGTAATAAAGCTAATACTAAAAAAGCCCAAAGAGAGTGTATCATTTTCATCATAATAAAATAATTTTTTAGTTAAGTGCCAAAGATAGGTTTAAAACTGTTTAAACCCAAATAAAAAACGACTTCCTTTTTTTAAGAAGGTTGTTTTTATAGATAATATTTTTTAATTTATTTTTTTTCTTTTAGTAGATAAATGTAAACAGCATAGTGATCGCTGTATCCATTTGTAAATCTACCACCACTCCAACTTCTAAAAGGGTATCCTTTATATCTACCTGACTTGCTAGTCATGTATCTAGGGTTAAAGATGTTTGCTTTATATAACTTGTAAGTTGTATACTCTTTTTTTGCAGTTATCAAAGGTGAAGTAAGCATAATTTGGTCGAATAGATTAATATTATCACGATAGCCTAAAGTACTTAGACCTCGTCTAAACATATCATCCATTGGATTGTAAATATCACCTTCTTTTACAGCAGATTTTTTTGCCTTTGCTTTTAAAATTTTTCTTACGCTTGTATTTATCGGATCATCATTCAAATCACCCATAATAATTACTTTTGGATTTGGGTATTCTTCTTTTAGTTCTTCAATAATTTTTTTGTTTAAAGCAGCCGCTTTTTCACGTGAAGGACGACTTTTTTGTTCACCTCCACGTCTGGAAGGCCAATGGTTTACAATTATATGTATTACTTCATCGTCTAACATACCAGTAACTAATAGTTGATCTCTAGTGTAATAGCGTTTTCCATCACTTTTATTATACAATTTTAACTCGTAGGTTTTACTACTTATTGGTTTAAAATATCGTTTTTGGTATAACAAAGCTACATCAATACCTCTCGCGTCAGGTGAATCGTAATGGATAATACCATAATGTTTCTTTTTTAAGTGGTCGTTTTTAATTAAATCTTCTAAAACAGAGCGATTTTCAATTTCAGCTACACCTATAATTGCAGGACTGGTTTTGGCTTTTTCTAAACCAATTTCCGAAAGGACTTTTGCCATATTATCAATTTTATTCCAATAGGCTTTTGCTCTATTTTTGGCTTTCATTTCCATTATCGGACTGCGTTCGTCTAATTTTTCAGGATCGTTAATTGTGTCGAATAAATTTTCTAAATTGTAAAACGCTACCGTTCGGATTTGAAATTTTTTCTTTTGGCTAAAGCTATTAAATGGAAGTAAAATAAGGAGTACTAAAAATAATTTTAAGAATTTCATATATAGTTAAATTTCTGGTTGCTAAATTAAAAACAATAATCGAACCAAAAAATAAAACTAGCTACTATTTTTATTTATTAATGTTAAATTAACCAAAAAATACTTTTTAATGTGTATTTTTGTAGCATAATCAAAACAAATTTTAAATATACTTATGAAAAAATATTTTATTGTATCCTTACTTAGTATTTTTTCTGTTTTAGGAATGTATGCCCAAACCGTAAAAGGCAAGGTCATTAATGCCGAAACAGAAAAAGCAATGGCTAATGTTAAGGTTTCTGTGCAAGGAGCAGATATTACACAAAAAACTGGTGCAAATGGTACTTTTGTTTTAAGTAATGTTCCTAAAGGAAAACAGATCGTTGCAATTTACCTAGCTGGTTATGAAAAGCAATTATTTCCTGTTTCTATTACGGATAAGGTCGTTGATCTAGGTGAAATTACTCTTTTTGAAGACATTAACGAAGACGGTGATTTTAGTGAAATTACTTTGTCAGACGATGAACTTTCAGATGATGAAGGAAGTGCAGATAACACTTCAGGGTTATTGCAATCCTCAAAAGATGTGTTTACTAGAGCTGCTGCTTTTAATTTTCCTTGGTTTAGAACTAGAGGTTATGATTCTGAACACGCAACGGTTTTAATGAATGGTATTAAAATGAATAAAGTTGCCA
>CAMZLT010000075.1 GCA_947311745.1 uncultured Flavobacteriaceae bacterium
AAGCATTAAACGCAGACTAAAATGAAATTATTCGATATAGATTTATGGCGTGAAGTTTTTAGTACACTTACTAAAAATATGCTACGTACCATTTTAACAACTCTAGGAGTTATCTTTGCTATTATAATATTGATATCCTTGTTAGGTGCTACAAACGGAATGAAAAATGGTTTTGATAAACTTTTTGCAGGAACTGCAACCAATAGCATGTTTGTTTGGGGACAACGCACAGGAAAACCATACAAAGGTTTTGAAAGAGGCAGAAGAATATCCTATACATTAGATGATGTAAAAATGTTGCGAGAAAATATTAAAGAAATTGATGTACTTTCGCCAAGAATTCAACTTGGTAGTTACAAATCTGTCTCAAAAGTTGCAAGAAATGGACAAACTAGCGGTTCTACTGTATATGGTGATTTTCCTACCATCGACTATATTAATAAAAAAGATTTAGTAGAAGGACGGTTTTTAAACCAAAAAGATATTGATGAAAAACGTAAAGTAGCTGTAATTGGTAGCGATGCTGTTAAACTTTTATACAAAAAAACAGAAGAACCAATCGGAACATATATAGAAATTAACAGTGTATATTTTCAAGTCGTTGGTGTATATAATAAAAAGAAAGGCGTAAATTTTGATGGACAAAATTCTATTTTTATTCCTTTTACTACTTTTCAAAAAGCATTTAATAGTGGTAATCGTGTTGGTTGGTTTGCAATTGCCGTAAAACCACAATACAAAGTTGCTCCTATTTTAAATAAAATTAAAAAACTATTAAAACAAAAATATAAAATTCACCCGAAAGATTCTAGAGCAATTGGATCGTTTGACTTATCGCAGATTTTTACAGGAATTAGTGCTTTCACTATGGTATTACAGGGGTTTTCGTACTTTATCGGATTATTTACCTTACTTGCTGGTGTAATTGCAATTAGTAATATTTTACTAATTACCGTAAAAGAACGAACCAAAGAAATTGGTATTCGTAGAGCATTAGGTGCAACACCAAAAGTAATTAAACGACAAATAATTTTAGAAGCAGTTGTACTAACTGTATTTTCTGGACTCGTAGGATTTGTACTTTCCGTAGGAATTTTAACACTATTAGACGATAATTTTGGACATTCTGAATATCCGTTTGTAAACCCATCTATAAGCTTTGCTCAAGTAATCATCTCCTTTTTGTTGATGCTGTTTTTGAGTTTGTTAATCGGATTAATACCTGCAAAAAAAGCAGTAAAAATAAAACCAATAGAAGCATTAAGAGAAGAATAAAATAAAAGAATATAAAATGAAAAAAACATTAATTTATTTAGGAATAGGATTATTACTAATCTTTGTACTAATTTCTGTAAAAAAAGTTTATAGTACCAATAAAAAACCTAAAAAGAAGTACAAAACCGAACAATTAAAAAAGAAAAATATTATCAATAAAGTTGTAGCAACTGGTAAAATAATTCCGAAAGAAGAAGTAGAGGTTAAACCACAAATTTCAGGAATCATCAATAAAATTCTTGTAAAAGAAGGTGATAAAGTAAAAAAAGGCGATTTAATTGCTCAAGTAAAAGTTGTACCTAATGAACAATCTATCAATAATGTTAGAAATCAAATGGGAAAAATTCGCATTAACTTAAGTAATGCTAAAATTCAATACAATCGTAGTAAAGCATTATTCGACAAAGGTGTTATTGCAAAAAATGAATTTGAAAATAGCGAATTAGCCTATAACCAAGCAAAACAAGATCTAAAAAATGCACAAAACGATTTACAAATAATTAAAAAAGGATATGTTGGTTCTGGTGGTGCTGCAAACACAAATATTAGAGCAACTGTTACAGGTACGGTTTTAGAAATTCCTGTAGAAGTTGGAGATCAAGTAATTCAAAGTAATAATTTTAATGCAGGTACAACCATTGCAACTATTGCAGATATGGGAAAAATAATTTTTGAAGGCAAAGTTGACGAAGCCGAAGTTGGCAAACTTAAAGAAGGAATGACTTTAGATATTACTGTTGGTGCTTTAGAGGATGAAGAATTTAAAGCAAAATTGGGTTTTATTGCTGTAAAAGGAAAAGAGGAAAACGGTGCTATTCAATTTAAAGTAGAAGGTGATTTAGATAAAAAAACAGATTCAAATATTAGAGCAAATTACAGTGCTAACGCTACAATAGTTATCGAAAAAAGAGATAGTGTGTTATCCATTAGAGAAGCGCTACTACAATATGACAAAAAAACAAAAAAACCATACGTAGAAATTTTAAAAGAAAATGATAAATTCGAAAAAACCAATGTTAAATTAGGTGTTTCGGATGGTATCAATATAGAAGTTCTTGATGGTATTAAAGCAGATGACAAAATAAAAGTCTGGAATAAAGAACATAAAAAAATGAAAAAAGAGGAAGGTAAATAAGATTATAATTTTTAACTCTAACGAGTTTTGCATTTATATAATACTAATTTTCAAATTATTAATCTTTCTATCAAAGAAAAACTTATTTATATATTGATGATTGTTACAACAGTTATTTTACCTAAAGACCAATTATTACATTTTACAATTACCAATATTCTAAAGTTTATGTGAGATAAAATTAAAACGAGAAATTTTTCATATTTATTTAGAGGAGAAAAACGAATTACCTAGAGGTTATACAAAAGAACACCACGAATAATCTAAAGAATTCTATAAAGAGAAAATAATACAAGATTTCTAACACGAGAAAAAGCAGTTTATTTGGTTATTAGACGTCGCAGATGGCGTGAAAAAGACACAAAAAATAGATAAAAGAGTGATATTTCAAATATTTGTTATATCCTCTATCATTAATATTTGCCTTGGTTAATTTTACTGATTTAATTCTTTTTTTTACGTAAAACATAATGCAAAACATAGCGTGGGATACTCAACTTTAAAAATGCCCCCTATAAATAAAGAGATACAGAATTTTTTTATTCTTTAGATCACACAAATTTTGGGTCAGATATAAAAGTTGGGGATTAATGTTACTTTTGTTATCAAAAAACTTATAATTTTGACAGACTTATTTTTACCAAAAGACCTTTTATTACATTTCAC
>CAMZLT010000076.1 GCA_947311745.1 uncultured Flavobacteriaceae bacterium
AAACGGAATTCATTTAAAATACAGCATTCTAAATGAGGTTTTTATACATTACGACAACCTAAAAAATATAGATTTTTACACAAAAGAAATTGACAAAAACGGAACTATTAAACATTTTTCTCCTTTTGGGAAATTAACAGGAAACAACATAAAAATAGAACTAAAAAACGAACAAACAACAATCGGATTTTACGGTATAAAACAAAAAATAAATTCTATTGTATTATACGTAGATAATCCTACAGAATTTATTAAACAAATTGAATACAACGTAAAATTAAGATATTGATAAACAGATAAATACTTAATAATTTTATGTAATTTTAAAATAATTTTTATGTAATTTTAAAATAATTTCTATGTAAATTTAAAATTTACACTATTTTTGTTGTACATTTACATTAATTATGTTAAAAAGACAACAAGAAAAATCACTATTAAATTTGATTGAAAAATATCCAATTGTAGCCGTAACTGGACCTAGACAATCGGGTAAAACAACCTTACTTAAATATTTATTTCCAAAATACAAATACGTTTCCTTAGAAAACATGGATAATCGTCTTTTTGCTACTGAAGATCCAAAGGCTTTTTTAGAACAATACAACTATCAAGTAATCTTTGATGAAGTACAACGTGTACCACAGTTATTTTCATATATTCAAACCATTGTAGATGAAAGTAAAAAAATGGGACACTATATTTTAACAGGTTCACAAAATTTTAATTTATTGGCAGAAATTACACAAAGTTTTGCAGGTAGAGTCGTTATTTTTAAATTATTTCCTTTTGATATTACAGAACTAAAACAAGAAAATTTACTAGAAAAAGATTTTAAAAAACAACTTATTAAAGGTTTTTACCCTGCAATTTATGATCGAAAATTAAATCCATCGATTTATTATACCAATTACATGCAAACCTATGTGCAAAGAGATATTTCACAACTAATAAACATACAAAATTTTAATAAATTTGATAATTTTGTAAAATTATGTGCAAATAGAATCGGACAAATTTTAAACCTAAACCATTTAGCAAAAGATTGCGGAATTTCTAATCCTACAGCAAAATCTTGGTTATCTATTTTAGAAAAAAGTTATATTATATTCTTACTAAAACCATACTACGAAAATTTTAATAAACGTATTATAAAATCACCAAAATTATATTTTTACGATGTTGGTCTTGCATCGTTCCTTTTAGATATTAGAACCGAACAAGATATTACCGAAACGCAAAAAGGAAATTTATTTGAAAACCTAATCGTTGCCGATAAATTTAAACAAAACGAACATTTATACAAACTAAAAACTTATTGGTATTGGCGTGACTCCAACGGAAATGAAGTAGATTTATTAGATAAAAACGCCAGTAAATTAAACATTTACGAAATAAAATCTAGCAAAACTATTTTACCAAAAATGCGTAAAGGATTAGATTATTTAGATAAAATTTCTAAAAATAAAGTACTTTCAAAAAATATAATTTTTGCAGGTGATAGCAATCAAAAACGCACAAATTACAATATTATAAGTTGGAAAAACAACAACTAAACCACAACCATTCATGCAAAAATGTTACATAAAATTTAGTTCGGATATTACTAATATTGCGTTACCTAAAAAATTCACCTTTCCGTTTTATTACGAACCACATAAACTAACCAAAATTGCAGTATCCGAATTGCAAAAAAAATTAGAAAACACCAATTTATGGCAACATAATTTTGGTTTAGATCCTGATAACCAAAAAGATGCTATCGGAAAAATGTTTGGTGTTTTAATCGTAAAAAATAAACAAAACGAAATCGGATACCTAACTGCATATTCTGGTAAATTAGAAGGCGAAAACGAAGCCGTAAATTTTGTGCCACCAATTTTTGATACCTATGCTAAAAATGGTTTTTTTGAAAAAGAAGAACACTACATTTCGGAAATTAGTAAAAAAATACATATTCTTGAAAACAGTACAACTTTACAAGAATTAAAAACAAAAAATCAAAAATTAGAGATAGAAAAAACAAACGATTTAACTGCTGAAAAACAAAAATTAAACGCTAGAAAAAGCGATCGAAAACTAAAACGATTTACCATTGTTGATAAAAACGAATTAGAAGCCCTAAACCAACAAAGCATTCAAGATAAATTTTATTACAAAGAATTGGTAGCAAACTGGAAAACAAAACAAGAAAAAATTACTAAAAAAATAGAACAATTAGAACAAGAAATTAATCATTTAAAACAAGAAAGAACAAAACGTTCAGAAAAATTACACGATTATATTTTTGGCAATTACACCTTTTTAAATGCAAACCAAAAAACAAAAAAACTACTAGAAATTTTTAACGAAATTAATAAAAAACCCATTGCAGGAACTGGTGATTGTGCTGCTCCGAAATTACTACAATACGCATTTCAAAACCATCTACAACCAATTGCAATGGCAGAATTTTGGTGGGGAAAACCATTAAAAAATGAAATTAGAAAGCATAAAAATTTTTATCCTGCTTGTAACGGAAAATGCAAACCTATCCTAAATCACATGTTAAAAGGTTTAGAAGTGGATGAAAATCCTATTTTAATTAACCTTGCAAAAGATAAAAAAATAGAAACTATCTACGAGGACGATTATTTACTCGTAATCAACAAACCAGCAGAATTACTAACCATACCAGGACAAAAAATAAAAGATTCGGTTTTAACACGAATACAAAATAAATACCCAAATTTATCAGGACCATTTATTGTACACAGATTGGATATGTCCACTTCTGGAATTTTATTAATTTCCAAAACCAAAAGAGTACATAAAAAACTACAAAGTCAATTTATAAAACGAACCATAAAAAAACAATATTTTGCAATACTAGATGGTGTTTTAAATGAAAAAAACGGAATAATAGACTTACCGCTTACCACAGATTATCACGACACACCAAAACAAAAAGTATGCTTTAAAAGTGGTAAACCTGCAAAAACAAAATACCAAGTAGTAGAAGTAAAAAATAACCAAACCAAAGTATATTTTTATCCAATAACAGGTAGAACGCACCAATTACGCGTACATGCAGCACATTATTTAGGTTTAAACACACCAATTGTTGGCGATGATTTATACGGAACAAAAATCAATCGTTTGCATTTACACGCCTATTCCATTACATTTGAACATCCGATAAGTAAAAAGAAAATGCAATTTACATCGGAAATAAATTTTTAAAATTGACTCAAAAAAAATGTAACTTTGACTTTTTAATTACATCTAATAATTAAAACCAAACTATGTTTAAAAAATTACTTTCATTAGAAAAAAAACAATTCTTCCGATCGGCAAATTTTACTAAAAGCCTACTTGTAAAAATTTTTATGGGAATCGGAATATTTTTTATTTTCCTTTATGCTTTCGGAGCAGGAATTGGATTGTATTTTGGTCTAGAGGAATTGTTTCCTGATAAAGATCCATTTATTCTAGTAAATAACTTTATTCTGTTTTACTTTATAGCAGAACTATTAATGCGATATGCCATTCAAAAAATGCCAATTGTACACATCAAACCATTACTAATACTTCCGATAAAGAAAAAAACAGTAGTAAATTATGGCTTAAGTAAATCACTTTTTAGTGTTTTTACTTTTATTCCGTTTTTTATATTAATTCCGTTTACGATAATACTTATTATCAAAGAATATTCGCCAATAGATACGATTGCTTGGTTTTTTAGTATATATCTAATTTCGCTATCCATACATTTTCTTAACTTTTTAATCAACAAAAGCAACACCTACTTTTATACGGTTTTAAGCATTTTAATAAGCTTAATTGCATTAGAATATTTTGCCATTTTTAAAATTTCGGTTTATGCAGGCTATCTATTTAATTACTTAGCAACACATTCATATTTAGTCATTTTACCGTTAATTTTACTTATTGTAAGCTATAAATTAAGCTTCTCCTTTATGTATAAAAATATAAATTTAGATACTTTTGACGCCAATAAAAAAGAAATCAAAACAACCGATTTGTCGTGGCTAAATCGTTTCGGAAAAGTTGCTCCTTTTTTAAAAAACGACATCAAATTAATTTGGCGAAACAAGCGACCTAGACAAACCATTTTTTCTGCTATACTATTTTTATTTTATGCTTTGTATTTTTTAGCTATGAAAAACGGTATGAAATCACCTGCTTTACTAGCTTTTGCTATGATGTTTGTTACAGGTGGATTTGCCATGACTTTCGGACAATTTGTTCCGTCTTGGGATAGCGAATATTACCAACTTTTAATGAGCCAAAATATTAAATACAAAACCTATTTAGAATCCAAATGGTATTTAATGGGTTTTGCTGTAATTATTTCGTTTATCTTAGCAACACCGTATATTTACTTTGGATGGAAGGTATATGCTTTATTAATTGCAGGTGCTTTCTTTAATTTAGGAATCA
>CAMZLT010000077.1 GCA_947311745.1 uncultured Flavobacteriaceae bacterium
AAGAGCTTACTACTGAAAAAATCTTAAGTATAACAAGTGACAAACTTTTTTTAGACGCATATAAAGGCAGTTTTGCTTGCTAATTGGTATAAAACTAATTTTATGAATTTTACAGATAATTGAGTTGTTTGACCTCTGTAAAATATTATATGGAAAAACAGTCATAGTATTTTATACAATACATTACAGTGACATTTTTAGGCCTTGTTTCTGTTCCTCCTGAATTAGTAGAATTAAAAGCAGGAATATCAAGAGTATGATTGTGATTGCCTGCGTAATTTGTATATTGCAAAGTGTTGGGTATCCATTTAGAGTATTTTTTACAGGTCTACTAGGTGTATTATACCCTCCTACTTTTATAATGTTGCTGTTAATAATTTTTAGTGTTATTTAAAAAGCATTAGCATTATTAGCTCGCATTTGTTTATTTATTATAGAAATAGTATTTATTTGGGTTGCTTCTACGGTTGTAACATCTAATTGTATAGTTGTAAAATACCAATGAGGAGAGTATAATACTATACAGATTTTATTATCGGCAGATTTATACCATCTATTGATTGATACTCTATTAGTAATTCCAAAAACATTATTTATTTTTGAACTAAATAAACTATTATTTCCAGTCCATGCATAACCACTAAAATAACAATCAATTATGTTGCTTCCATTACCATAATCAAAACCAGTAAAATGAAGGATGAACATTAAGTTAAATAATGAAGGGTCTATATTGGTTTTTAAATGTAAATAGCCCGAAGACCATGGAGAACCATTAGATCCAGAAAGTTGTTTAATACTCCAAACACCATAACGTCTCGGTAATACCGAATTACTGTTTATGGTCACGCCGTTACTTATTTCTAATTGTTCTCCTGGATTTGTTGTTCCAATCCCAACATTACCATTATCTTTTATTCTAATAGCTTCAGTGTTATTAGTATAAATTGCAAAATCTTGTAAATCGGTTGTACCTATAAAATTTGTTCCTACTGTTGTTCCTCCATTTCCTGAAAGTGACCAGTTACCTCCACTTCCACCATTAATAATGCGCACCCATTTTGTTCCTTCTCTATAGTAATAACCAGGAGAGACATCATTAACTTGAGTAGTATTAAAAATTAATAAACTATTTGCTGGAGTTGTAATGGTTGTATTATCTGTTGTTCCAGTAAGTGAAATTTGGGGAATTAAGATTCCTTTAGAGCTTGAATTAATGTCTAAAATAGACGAACTATTAGGTGTGGTAGTACCTATACCTACTTGTGAAAAAGTATAAGAGGATACTAAAATTATAAGTATAAAAAGTAATTTTATTTTCATATTAAAAAAGCTTTACATATTTGGTTGTAATTACTACATTATTAGCAACTCCATTACCAATAGCTCGTAATTGAATCCTATTTGGAGTTTGACCGCTACTTATTTTAACACGCATTTCAAAATTTACATTATCGGTATGATGGCTAGAAACAGAAATAGGAATAGTATAATATGAATTATTACTCCAACTATTGGATATAGCTGTATATGAAAGCATATAAGATATTCTTACATACCACAAATGGGCAGATAAGCTAGATACTTGAAAGGTTGTTTCGCATAAATAAGAACCCACAGGGAAATTATTTGGAGTAATATCCATCCAAGTTCCAGAGATAATATTTTTAGTGATTTGCCATTGCCCTCTGTTTGAAAAAGTTTTTTGATGATTTATAGCAATAGCACCCATTACATCTAAACTTTCGGTAGGGTTTATAGTGCCAACACCTACTTGAGAAGCCATATTGAGTCCAATAAAAATAAATATTGAAGTAATTATAATTCGCATAATGGTCATTTGTATGATAATAAAACGACTGAAATTAAAATTACCCTTTTATAGGTGATTTAAAAAAGTAATAATTGTAAATTACAATATTTCCATATTTCGTTTAATTTCATTTCCATTTTCATCCACAACCGTAATAACATATTTACCTTTTTTTGGTTGAATTGCCATCTCGTGAATACCTTGTGTACTACCAATAAACGTTTTATTTAAGTACCAAAATAATTTTGAATCCGATGAATTATGAATAACTTTTAAAACCACATCATTAATTTTGCCATTAAAATTTTTTGGCAAGTAAACAGCTACGTTTTTTTTAGGATATATAAAGGCCATTATTGGCGATTCAGATTGTGAACATCCTTGTTTAAATTTTGGCAAAACTTTGTATTCTGAATTGTTTTTTTTATAATAATATTCCATTAATGGTGGAAGAGTAAACCACTTTTTATGAATCATTTTGCTCAAAGGAAAGCAATTTGCATTTACTTGAAAACTTTCGGTATTATCTAAATGGATTAATTTATGGTATGGACATGCTTTTGTTTTTAAGCCCATTTTTTGCACAAAAATAGTATCTGCTTTTTCACAAAATACACCAAACCGATACCCACTTTTTGCACAGATTTTAATTTTTTGTAACTCGTCGTGAGGTTTAGTAAACCAATCACTTTTTGGTAATTCGTTAAATACATCAAACAAAATAGGAGCAGCTGTTTGTACACCAACTAAACCTGGTCTGCCTTCGCCATCGGCATTTCCAACCCAAACACCAACAACATAATCTTTTGTTGTACCAACAGCCCAAGCATCACGATAGCCAAAACTAGTTCCTGTTTTCCAAGCAATTTCTTTTGAACTATCAAAAAACTCCCAATTTTCTTGTGAATCTGGTCTATTCACTTCTTTTAAGGCTTGGTAGGTTAAATAAACAGAACCAGCATCGTACACTGTTTTTTCAGTAGAAATTTGTCCAAAATTTGCGGTGTAATTTTTTAAAAAACTAGGTTCTGTAAATTCTTTTGTATAATATTTTGCTTGTAAATCATCGTAATGATTAATCGTACTACTTAAGTTAGCAAAAGATTTACAAACATCCCAAAGATTAGACTCTGCTCCTCCAAGAATTAAAGACAAGCCATAATGATTTGCATCGTACTTAATATCTTTTAAATCCAATTTTTTTAAATAATGGTAAAACCTATCTAAACCAAAATTTTGCAACATTCTAACAGCAGGAACATTTAATGATTTTGATAATGCTTTAGAAGCAGACACTGCTCCAGCATATTTTTTATTGAAATTTACAGGATTGTAATTAGCAATTTGAGTTGGTACATCTGCAATAATAGTATTTGGTAATATTTCGCCTTGATCTAGCATTGCAGCATATAAAAATGGTTTTAAAATACTACCTGTGCTACGAGGTTTGTCGATAATATCTACATTTTTTTGATGATTTTTATCGGTTGGAGAATTTCCGACATATGCCAATACTTTTCTGGTTTTTACTTCCATAACCAAAACGGCTATGTTAAAAATTTGGTTTTGTTTTAATTCCTTATAATGTTTTTTAACAATATTATTTGTGCGATTTTGTAATCGATAATCGATACTTGTTTGTATGCGTTTTCCTGCGTGTTTTTGCACGACTTTTTCTAGTAAATGTAGTGCAATTTGAGGTAATTTATATGGTTTTTTAGGTAATTTTTCTAATATTGCTAATTGGTAAGTTGTGGAATCTATTATCGTTTCTTTCCAAAGTTTTTTTAATAAACGGTTTCTTTTTTTTAGCAATCTTTTTTGTCTTTTACCAGGATAAATTAAACTCGGAGCGTTTGGTAAAACGGCCAAAGTTGCGGTTTCTGCCCAAGATAAATTTTCGGGTTTTCTACCAAAATATCGCCAAGAAGCAGCGTCAATTCCTACCACATTACCTCCAAAAGGAGC
>CAMZLT010000078.1 GCA_947311745.1 uncultured Flavobacteriaceae bacterium
AGACTATTTGAGAAAAAATATTTAAACTAACCCACAAAATTCACCACTATATTATTATTATTTAGTTAAATAATTGTAAACCAAGTCATTAAAATAATTATTGTACAATTTAATAACACTCAAATTTGAGGGAGTTTGAAATTATCTTTATTCATCTGCTATATTTCTAACTCCTTGAAATACTAAGGTATTCCTACGGATTTTAAAATTTCACATCTAAACAAAGCTAATTCCATGAATTTTTGCGGTTAATTATTTCTAAAAATAAATAAATTGGATTTAATTTTAAGTATATTTGCAATATTATTAATTAAGTAATTTAATTCAAAATGACAAATAAAATAAACGATTTTATGGATTATGTAAAAGCTCGTAATCCACACGAACCTGAGTTTTTACAAGCAGTACATGAAGTTGCAGAGGCAATTATTCCATTTATGGAAAAAAATCCTAAGTATCAAGACAAATTGTTGTTAGAAAGAATGGTTGAACCTGAAAGAACTTTTATTTTTAGAGTTCCTTGGTTAGACGATGCTGGAAAAATGCAAGTTAATAGAGGTTTTAGAGTACAATTTAATTCTGCTATTGGTCCTTACAAAGGTGGTTTACGTTTTCATCCTTCGGTAAATTTATCTATTTTAAAATTTTTAGGTTTTGAGCAAGTATTTAAAAACTCGTTGACTACACTACCAATGGGTGGCGGAAAAGGAGGTTCTGATTTTAATCCTAAAGGAAAATCCGACAACGAAGTAATGCGTTTTTGCCAATCGTTTATGACCGAATTATCTAAACATATCGGAGCAAATACAGATGTACCTGCTGGAGATATTGGTGTTGGTGGTAGAGAAATTGGTTTCTTATTTGGTCAATATAAACGTTTACGTGATGAATTTACTGGTGTTTTAACTGGTAAAGGGATGAGTTATGGGGGTTCTTTAATAAGACCTGAAGCAACTGGTTACGGTGCTGTTTATTTCTCAGAAATGATGCTAGGCACAAAAAACGATTCGTTAAAAGGAAAAATTGCTGTAATTTCTGGTTCTGGTAATGTTGCACAATATGCTACACAAAAAGCAACGGAATTAGGTGCTAAAGTAGTTACTTTATCGGATTCTAGCGGTTATATTTACGATGCTGATGGTATTGATACTGAAAAATTAGCATTTGTAATGGAACTTAAAAATGTAAAACGTGGTAGAATTAGCGAATATGTAAAAGAATATCCTACTGCTAAATTCTTTAAAGGCGAAAGACCTTGGTCAGTAAAATGTGATGTTGCTTATCCATGTGCTACACAAAACGAATTAAACGAAGAGGAAGCAAAAACACTAGTAGCAAACGGTACTGTTTGTGTTGCAGAAGGTGCTAATATGCCTTGTACTCCTGAAGCTATTGCTGTTTTCCATGCAAATAAAATTTTATTTTCTCCTGGAAAAGCATCTAATGCTGGAGGTGTTGCAACTAGCGGTTTAGAAATGAGTCAAAATTCATTACGTTATAACTGGTCTAGAGAAGAAGTTGACGCAAAATTAAAACAAATCATGTCTGATATTCATGATTCTTGTGTAAAATATGGTACGCAAGAGGATGGTTATGTAGATTATGTGCAAGGTGCAAACGTTGCTGGTTTTGTTAAAGTTGCCGATGCTATGCTAGATCAAGGATTAGTATAATAACATTAGGTATATTATAAAATACTATGTATAAAAAAAGCCAATTTGATTTACTTCAAATTGGCTTTTTTATATTTATAAATAAAGAATATTAATCTTTCAAAACACTTCTTGAAATTACAATTTTTTGTATTTCGGAAGTCCCTTCATAAATCTGTGTGATTTTTGCATCACGCATCAAACGCTCTACATGGTATTCTTTAACAAAACCATAACCACCGTGAATTTGTACTGCTTCGACAGTTACACGCATTGCCATTTCTGCTGCGTATAATTTCGCCATAGCTCCTGATAAATCATAGTTATTATGCTGGTCTTTATCCCAAGCAGCTTTTATACACAAGTGTCTTGCACATTCAATTTCGGTCGCCATATCTGCCAACTTAAAGGCAATTGCTTGATGCTTACTAATTTCTTTACCAAATGCTTTACGTTCTTTGGAATATTGCAAAGCCAATTCGTATGCACCTGATGCAATACCCAAGGCTTGTGAGGCAATACCTATTCGCCCTCCTGCAAGAGTTTTCATCGCAAATTTAAAGCCAAAACCATCCTCTCCAATTCGGTTTTCTTTAGGTACTTTAACATCGGTAAACATTAACGAATGTGTATCGGAACCTCTAATACCCATTTTATTTTCTTTAGGTCCTACAACAAAACCTTCCATACCTTTTTCTACAATAAAAGCATTGATACCTTTATGTCCTTTTTCTACATCGGTTTGTGCTATTACAAGATATACACTTGCATTTCCACCATTGGTAATCCAGTTTTTAGTACCATTTAGTAAATAATAATCGCCTTTGTCTATTGCTGTAGTACGTTGTGATGTTGCATCAGAACCTGCTTCTGGCTCGCTTAAACAAAATGCTCCTATAATTTCGCCTTTTGCTAGTGGTACTAAATATTTTTGCTTTTGTTCTTCTGTTCCGAATTGTTCTAATCCCCAACAAACCAAAGAATTATTAACAGACATTACCACCGATGCTGAAGCATCAATTTTAGAAATTTCCTCCATTGCAAGAACATACGATATTGCATCTAATCCTCCTCCACCGTATTTCGGATCTACCATCATACCTAAAAAACCTAGTTCACCCATTTTTTTTATTTGTTCGTGTGGAAATTCTTGTTTTTCATCACGCTCAATAACTCCTGGCAATAATTCGGTTTGTGCAAAATCACGAGCTGCGTCTCGTATCATAATTTGTTCTTCTGTAAGTGAAAAATCCATTTTTTATCTATTTGTTTTTGATTAAATTATTCTATATAAATATTACTGCTCAAATATACGCATATTTTATTTTTTATGATTATTTTCGTTTCAATATTAATTAACATTTTTTTGAAAACAGTCTATATAATAGGATTAATGAGTGGTACTTCTTTAGACGGAGTGGATTTGGTGTATGTGAAATTTACTTGTTTAGATACGTATTCAATGGAAGTTTTGTGCTATGAAACGATTCCGTATTCCCATTTATGGAAAAAAAAATTACAAGATGCCTTTTACTTTAACACAAAAAAATTAAAGGTGTTAAATATTTTATATGGAGATTATTTATCGGAATTACTTAATCGCTTTATTGCTGATAATGGTATTGAAAAATTGGATTTTATAGCCTCGCATGGTCATACGATACACCACAAACCTGAAAAAAAATATACGTTACAAATTGGTGATGGTCAAACAATTGCCAATAAAACTAAGCAAAAAGTGATTTGTAATTTTAGAGTACAAGATGTATTACTTGGTGGTCAAGGTGCTCCGTTAGTTCCGATTGGTGATGCGTTTTTATTTAACAAATACGATTATTGCTTAAATTTAGGTGGTTTTGCTAATATTTCGTTTACCGAAAACAAGAATAGATTGGCTTATGATATTTGTCCTGTTAATATTGTTTTAAATCATTATGTTTCAAAACTTGGTCTTATGTATGATGATAAAGGTGTTCTTGCTCGAAGTGGAAAAGCACATAATGGCTTATTAACAGAGTTAAATAACTTGGATTTTTATATTTCAGACAACCCAAAATCGCTTGGTTATGAATTTGTTACAGATGTTATTTTTCCTATAATAAACTCGTACAATTTAAAGATAGCAGATATTTTACATACTTATGTGGAACATATTAGCACACAAATTGCCATTAAAATTAACAAAAACACAACTGTTTTGGTTTCTGGCGGCGGTGTTTTTAACACCTATCTAATGGAACGAATTACGGATAATTGTAAGGCCACAATTTGTATTCCTGATTCAACAATTATAGATTACAAAGAAGCGATAATCTTTGCTTTTTTAGGCTTACGAAAGTCCGAAAATAAAATTAATTGCCTTAAAAGTGTTACTGGTGCAAGTAAAGATCATTGCAGTGGTTTTGTCTATGAACCATTATGATATACCAAAACTCTAGAAACATTAAGGTATTACTTCTATTTTTAAAATTTCGTATCTAAACAAAGTTAACTCTATATTTTTATGATTAGGTTTTTATTAGCAATTTTACCTTTACAACAAAAATCTATATTTTTTTGGTTAAATTTACAACAGAACCAAATATAAATTAACATATTAGCATCACTTACAAAATAGCTTCCTACACTTACAAAAGCCTTTTGTTATCGTCATTAATTGTATTTATTTTTACAAAAAATAAAAAAATGACTAAAACATACTACAAAAAAGAAAATACAACCATTTGGTACTTGTTATTATTACTTGTTTTAGGACTTATTGCTTTTGGATATATTCTAATAAAACAAATTGTATGGCAAGTAATTCCGTTATTGGCGATAGCAATTTTCAAAATTCAAACATTAAAGAAAAATCATATCAGTCCTATAATAGAATTAGATGATAAAGGACTAACCACAATAAACCCAAAATTAGGCAATCAGTTTTATAACTTTGACGATATTAGCGCAATTCATATGAATTCAAAATCACTAAATGGCTATATAAAAATAAAATCAAAAAATAACAAAAAAATTCGTTTAGACAGTGTTGCCATTGATCTTATAGATCAGCAAGAAATTGTTAATTATGTAAACTCAAAAATTCAAAAAAGTTAATACCTTTGTAATATGCTAAAAATTGTAATAGTAG
>CAMZLT010000079.1 GCA_947311745.1 uncultured Flavobacteriaceae bacterium
AAGGGAGTAGTTGATTGAAATCTCTTCTTGATGCTCATATACGATATCTATACAGTACCAGTACCTAGATAGTTCCAAAATTGTGTTGCTTGATTAAAATCCCATACTTCTTGAGCCCAAGAAAATACGCCATTAGTATTTTGATTTTGCACAGGAGATCCAATATAAGTGTATCTAGATTCGTCTTGTAGTGTTGTAGTAATAACTCTGGCTGTTGATTGTGTGTAGCTACCACCAACACCTGTATTGTCGTTTACTTGTACAAGATTACCTGTTTCTCTCACATTTATTCTACCATTATTTAAAATACCATTTTGTACTCTAACATAGTTTCCAACATTTGAATTATCATAAACTACAAGGTTACCATTAATAGTAATTTCTAAAGAACATGCGTCTATTGGACCTTGTACATTTGTTAAGTAGTATGAATTAATCACTGCATGCATCGTATTATTAGGCACACCATTGCTCCAACCTCCAGTCCAAGTAGTTGTACCACCAGTACATAAGCCATCGTAAGCAGATATTTTAAAGGTGTCAAAAGTATTGTTTCCAAATTCAAAAACTCTAACTAAGAATACCTCACCAGGCGTACCAGTATAGTCTATTTTAGAGAAAAGACCTGTACCTCCATCATCATCACAATTAATTTCGGTTAACGAACCACAATTACCGCTATATATAGACATAGCTGTATCGTTTAGAACAGAGCCAGGATTTGCTGCAGTTTCTACAATAACATGACCGCTTGCAGGTACTGTAACACTATACCATACATCCTCACCCGTAGCAAAGCTACTACAACTAGGTGCAGGCAATTCACCAGAAGGGGTAGAACCAACGTTTGTTGTAATAATTTCTTGGTCTGCAAACACAGTCCCTACAGTAAGTAACTCTGCATTTACACAAGTGTCGTTTGCTGGTATGGTGGTAAATTTATTACCATAGTTAGGTACACTTAATCCGCCACCACCACAATCGGCAGTTATACGCCATTCGTATACATTTCCTGGTGTAAGAGCAGTTATGGTGTAGCTAGTTGCACCAACAGCTGTTGTGAAATTAGACCAAGTTGCCGTTCCTTGAATTCGCCATTCTACTAAATAAGTAGATGATCCACTGTTGTTATCTGTCCAACTAACATCAGCAGTTGTAGATGTAACGTTAGCAAAAGCTAAACCAGTTGCAGGTAAACAAGTAACCTCTTCAAAACAGATGTCTGCTGTTCCTGTTTGATTATCTTTCCAAAAATAGTAGTAATAATCGGTATTTGGTGTTAAACCTAAGAGCGTTGTAGATGTGCCTAGAGTGTTATTATAACAAAACAACTCATTACCTCCACAAGTATCATATACAGCCATACCAATACCTGACCCCGTATTATTAATAGTTAAAGCACCAAGTGCACCACTAGAAACTTTTAACCAATAGCCAAAATTTGTAAATCCATCACAACCGGTTAAAAATTCGGTTATGGCATTAGTGAAATCTAAGGTTGTAGGTGTTGCAACTGCACAGTCTGCTTCTAAAGTAGCGACAATTGGTAAAGTACATTCATCACCATTATCTGGCTGTGTCCAAGTAAATGGACCAGCCCAAGTACTAGTACTTCCTCCTCCACAATCTGTTTGTACATAAAAATCGTAATCTGTTCTAGCTGTTAGTCCTGTAATATTATGAGGGTTGGTAGTAGTGCCCGTAATCATTGTTCCTGTACCTTGGGTAAATCCTGTTGCTCCCCATTCTATATTCCAAGAGGTTGCTGCTGGACTATTGTTTTCTGTCCATGCTAAATTTGCTTCTGTGGTTGAAGGGTGAGTTGTGTTTAAGGCACTTGGGGTTAAACAAGAAGGAGCTTCTTCTACGGACATATCATCAATAGTTATACCATATCCGTAACCAGAAGTTCCTTCAAATGCAATGAAATAATTAGCACTTGCATTTGGCAGTGTAATTGTTTCACTTGTCCATGAACCTATACTTCCAGTATATTGTGCTAACATTGTCCAAGTTCCTCCAGCAGAATTTTTATAATAAACACGTAGTTCATCTTGATCTCCTCCCCAATCAACTTGAGTGTGAGAGAATTTTAATATTGGGCTTGTTAAAGTTGTAATGTCAAGTGTTGGTGCAATTAATTTTGTTGCATCTCCATTGTAATTTCCAGATTCAAATACAGCCATATATGATCCACTTTGAGGACTTACAGAGCTATTACCATTTGCATTAGTAAAAGTCCAATCTACTGATGCAGAGACATATTCTTGCGACCAACAATTTGGTATTACTCCTCCGTTTTCAAAATCTTGTGAGTATGGAGCTACGATAGTAGCACAAGGTGTAGTAAAACTAACAGGTCCAGCCCAAGTACTCGTGCCACTTCCACCACAATTTGTCTGTACAAAAAAATCATAAGAAGTATTTTCAATTAAAGTCGTGCCTGTATTTACAGTTGTTCCTACAACACCAGTACCACTTGCTACAGCTCCTGCTGTACCTTGTGCTGTACCTTGAGGTTGTACTTCCCAATTATAATCTACGGCTCCAGAAGCAGCTGTCCAGTTTAAGTCTGCACTTGTTGCTGTTATGTTTGTTGCGTTTAAGGCTGTTGGTGCTGAGCATGAAGGTGTAACATGATTAATTTCTAAATCAAAAGTGATAGTAATACCATCAGACCAATTATCAGTATCAGTTGATGTAATTGATAGTGTTGAAAATGATGTAGGCACAACATATCCATCAAAATCACTACCACAACCTGTAATAACATCTGTACCATCAATGTTTAAAGTGAAATTATACCAACTTGATCCGTCAGCTGCACAAAAATTACTTGTTAAAGTATCAGCTGGATTTACTAATGTAATAGAATTAATAGTTTCTCCTGCATTACAAGTAATATCTGCAGCATTCACTGTAACCACAGTGGGATCGTCATCCTGCCCTGAAGCTGTAAAGTTTTGTGTACAAATTGTTTGCGCATTTCCTTGCCAATTAAGGGTTGTAATGAAAAGCATTGTTAAGATTAAAGTAATTTTTTTCATAAATTAAGTAAGTTAAGTTAAATTAAGTTATTGTTTACCAATTCTAGTAATTTTCATTATTTTAGCAATTTAAAATAGCAATTTACTAGAAATAATTTTCAAATATATGAAAATCTTTCAGTTATCACAAATTTTTGTAAAAAATATTAATAGTTTTTATGAAATATTTAATATGCAAAGTATTTCTACTGCAAAGCTAGCCTGCATATCATTTATTGACAATGTTAGTTTTTCAATACGTATGATAGCTAATACTATGTTAACGTGTCTCAAAACTATGTTATACCAATACTATATACATTTTAGCCTTTCGTAACAAAAAACTTAATTTATAGGGAAAAGTAATTTTTGTACAGAATTCAGTAAGTAGATCTGTTATTACTTAACCCGAAAAATTCATACATTTTCTATTACAAGGCCAAACTACTTGCTATAATTGAAAATGTATGAATTTTTCGGTTAATATACTGCTAATTTTTCTCTATTTCTTCCCACGTTTTTGTAATTCTTGTTGCTCTTGAGCTTGTTTCATTGCATCGTCTAATCGTTGTCTGAATTTAGATTTCTTTTTTGGTGCTTTTTTCTTGTTTTCTTGTATTAAAGCATGGATTTTTTTCTCGTCAATTATATAGTGTTTGATAACTAGCATAATAACAATAGAAATTAATTGTGATATAAAGTAGTAAATACTTAATCCTGAGCCGTAACTGTTAAAGAAAAATAACATCATAAATGGTGAGAAATACAGCATCATTTTCATCATTTTTTGCATGTCAGGCATTCCTTCTTGTGCAGGTTGTTGCATATCTGCTTGTTGTCCTTGTGATAGTTTCATGTAAAAGAACATGGTTATAGAGGCTAGTATCGGGAATAAGGCAATATGTGCACCATATATAGGAATGTTGAATGGCAATTTTGCAATTTCATCGTAAGCAGATAAATCGGTTGCCCAAAGAAAACTTTTTTGTCTTAATGCAATATTCGATGGAAAGAAACGAAATAAAGCAAAGAATATTGGTGCTTGTAATAGTGCAGGAATACAACCAGCCATTGGATTAACACCAGCTTTTCGTTGTAATGCCATGGTTTCTTGTTGGCGTTTCATAGCATTTTCTTTTCCTTTGTGTTTTTCGGCAATTTCGGCAATTTCTGGTTTGATTACCTTCATTTTTGCACTGGATAAAAAGGATTTATATAGTAATGGCGACATTAATAACTTGATAGAAATTGTTAGTAAAATAATAACCAAACCTAAGCTACCAATAAAACTGTGAAAAAAGTTAAAAACAGGCATAACTAAATATTTGTTAATTACTCTAATAATTGCCCATCCTTGTAAGGTTAACCGTTCAAAGTCTTGGTCTTTATAGTTTTTTAATATTTTATAATCTGCAGGACCATAATACATTTTCATTGTTGTATTAAACTCGTTGTTAGTAGTTTTAAGTTTAATTTTAGATTGAAATTGTTTGGTGAAAACAGTATCTTTTGTTTCGTCATTTACTAAATTTTTGGATGTAAATTTTACTTTTTCGAATGGTTTTTCAGCACTTAATATTGCTGTAAAAAATTGTTTTTTGTAAGCAATCCAATTTACATTTTTTTCTTCTTCAGATTTATCTTTACTCATAGCGTTTAAATAATCAAATTCATCGCTATCGTACATATAATCTAGTTCGGTATATTGATTTTCGTACTTTACACTTTTTTCTGTACGTATGGTTTTAAGATTCCAATCTAAATTAATTTCTTCAGAAGTATTTAAAACAGTTGCTAATCCTTTAGAGTTTACCGCAAAGTCTAAACGGTAATCGTTTGGTTTTAAGGTGTATCTGTATTCTAAATATTGCGAATTAGATATTTTTAATTTCATGGACAAAACTTGATTGCCATTTTCTTGTATTAGTGTAGGTTCAAAAAACAAATCTTTAGTTTGTAATTTTTTACCATCTTTTGTGAAAAAAGTAAGGTTTAATAAAGCATTATTATCTTTAATTAAAAATAAATCTTTGGCATCGTAGGTTTTGTATTTGTTTAATTTTAAGGAAGTTATTTGTCCTCCTAAATTATTTACTTTTATTTCTAAAAGTTCGTTTTTTATGGTAGTTTCATTGTTTTTTGCTGACGGAAGTGTTTTTGCATATTCAAAAGTTCCGACTGCATTAGCAATAGCGGTAGAATCTAATTTTAAAGGTTCTTTTATATTGTTTACACGTTCTTTTTTTTGTGGAATTTTAGCAATTTCAGTTGCTTTTTTAATAGAGTCTTGTATGCGTATTTTTTCTTGTTTTTGTTTGGCAATTTCTTCTTCGGTAGGAGCATTGTTATAAATCCAAACGAATGCTAGAATACCAAAAAGTATCATTCCTATTAAAGAGTTTAAGTCAAATTTCTTTTCTTCCATTTATGTTGGTTTTTTGTCTGTTAGACGGTATTTTTTATAGTTGTTACAATTTTGCAAAGGTAGTATTTTGTTTTACGAAATTGCTATTTGTTTAAAAATTATTTAAATTCGCTTGTAAAGTGTAGTTTTACGCTTGGATATTTGTTTTGTGTCATATCTATGGTAAAAGAGGAGTCGGCTAAAAATACAAGTTGTCCTTTTTTATCTTTGGCAAGGTATCGTTGTTTTACCCGTTTGAATTCTGCAAATTCGGTATTTTTTTCATCGGTTGGTTCCACCCAACAAACTTTGTGCATATTTAAGTTTTCGTAGGTGCATTTAGCTCCGTATTCGTGTTCTAAGCGATATTGAATTACTTCAAATTGTAATGCTCCAACGGTTCCGATTACTTTTCTTCCGTTAAGGTTTAATATAAAAAGTTGAGCAACCCCTTCGTCCATTAATTGGTCAATACCTTTTGCTAATTGTTTGGATTTCATCGGATCGGCATTGTTTATGTATCTAAAATGTTCTGGTGAAAAACTAGGGATTCCTTTAAAGTTAAGAATTTCACCTTCCGTTAAGGTATCACCAATTCTAAAGTTACCAGTATCGTGTAAGCCTACGATATCACCAGGAAAGGATTGATCTACAATTTCTTTTTTTTCAGCAAAAAAAGCATTTGGTGAGGAGAATTTCATTTTTTTATTGAGCTTTACGTGTAGGTAATTGGTGTTTCGTTTAAACGTACCAGAAACAATTTTTACAAAGGCAAGTCTATCCCGATGTTTAGGATCCATATTTGCATGAATTTTAAACACAAAGCCAGTCATTTTGGTTTCTTTAGAATCTACCAAGCGAATATCTGCCATTTTTGGTTGCGGTTCAGGAGCAATTTCGATAAAGCAGTCTAGTAGTTC
Organism: uncultured Flavobacteriaceae bacterium; assembly: GCA_947311745.1. Taxonomy (GTDB): domain Bacteria; phylum Bacteroidota; class Bacteroidia; order Flavobacteriales; family Flavobacteriaceae; genus S010-17. The sequence continues at coordinate 6,351 of CAMZLT010000079.1, forward strand.
TTTAACGCCAAAGTTATTTAAAGCCGAACCGAAAAAAACAGGTTGCAAATCGCCTTTTAAGTATTCTTGTTTGTTAAATTTAGGATAAATACCTTCTACCATTTCTAGTTCTTCGCGTAAGTCATTGGCATGTTTTTCGCCAACAATGGTATCTAATTCTGGGTTGTTAATATCGGTAAATTCTATACCTTCGGATATGGTTTGTTTTATATCACCATCAAAAATATTTAGTTTTTTCTCCCAAATATTATAGATTCCTTTAAAATCGTAACCCATTCCGATAGGGAAACTTAAAGGCGTAACACGTAAACCTAATTTTTGTTCCACTTCGTCTAGTAAGTCAAAGGCGTCTTTACCTTCGCGATCTAATTTGTTTATAAATACAATTATTGGTATTTTTCGCATACGACATACTGAAACTAATTTTTCGGTTTGTTCTTCTACACCTTTTGCTACATCGATAACTACAATTACACTATCTACAGCAGTTAGTGTTCTAAAGGTGTCTTCGGCAAAATCTTTGTGTCCAGGAGTATCTAAGATGTTTATTTTTTTATCCTTATAGTTAAAAGCTAAAACGGAAGTTGCGACAGAGATTCCTCTTTGTCTTTCAATTTCCATAAAGTCAGAGGTTGCACCTTTTTTTATTTTGTTGTTTTTTACGGCTCCTGCTTCGTTAATTGCACCTCCAAAAAGTAGTAGTTTTTCGGTTAAGGTTGTTTTTCCTGCATCTGGATGTGAAATAATACCAAAAGTTCTCCTGCGTTGTAATTCTTCTAAAAAGGACATGTATTTTTGTGTTTAGTACTTATTTTTGGATAATATTTATTTTGTGAAAATTAGGTTTAGTTTTCTTTTTTCATGAATGACATTGCTTTGTTTACCATGCTTTCGCTACCACAGAAAAAAGGCACACGTTGGTGTAGTTCGGTTGGTTTTAAGTCTAAAATTCGGTTAAAACCATCGGTTGCTAGTCCTCCTGCTTGTTCTGCCAAAAATGCCATTGGATTACATTCGTATAGCAATCGTAATTTTCCGTTTGGATTTTTTGAGCTAGTAGGATAAATATAAATACCACCTTTAATCATGTTTCGATGAAAATCGGACACTAAAGAACCAATATATCTTGAAGTATATGGATTTCCGTTTTCTACTTCTTTTTGAATGTATTTTAGATAATCTTTTACACCTTTAGGGAAATGTACATAATTGGCTTCGTTTATCGAATAGATATTTCCTTTTTTAGGGAATTTCATTTTAGGATGCGATAAATAATATGTACCTAAAGCAGGATTTAGAGTAAAGCCATTTACACCAGAACCAGTTGTGTATACTAGCATAGTTGATGTGCCATACACAATGTATCCAGCTGCAACTTGTTTGTTTCCTTCTTGTAGAAAATCGTCTATGGTAACAGGTTGTCCTTTAGGGGAAATACGTTCGTAAACTGAAAAAATTGTACCAACCGAAACATTAACATCTATATTTGACGAGCCATCTAATGGATCCATAAGTAAGATGTATTTGTTTGTATTAGCTTTATTACCACCTTCAATAACGATAAAATCATCTTCCTCTTCACTTGCAATTCCGCAAACGATTTCGCGGTTAATTAGGGTTTCTTTAAATTTTTCGTTGGCATAAACATCTAGTTTTTGTTGTTGTTCACCTTGAATGTTAGTTTCGCCAGCAGCACCTAAAATATCTACTAGTCCTGCTTTGTTAACCTCATAGTTTACAACTTTTGCTGCAAGTCTAATTGCATTAAGAAGTCTAGATAATTCACCTGATGAACCTTGAAATTCAATTTGATTGTTGATGATAAATTCACCTAGTGTGGTATTTTTTTTCATAAAAATGTTATTTACAAGTGCAAATATCGTTATTTTTGTGAAATAATAATTAGATATTTTAAGATTATGGAATTATTGATTCGTGAGGGGGAATCAAAGGATATGGCATCTGTTGCTGAATTGTTTGATGAATTGGCTATTTTTGAAAATATCAGTGATGCATCATTGAGTTTTTATGATTTAATTCGTGATGGATTTTCAGATAAACCAAAATTTCAAATGTTTGTTGCTATAGACCAAAAAAAAGAAATTATTGTAGGTTTTTTATTGTTTTATAAGGCCTATTCTATAAAAGGAAAATCTTTAGTATTGGAAGATACTTTTGTAACACCAGAATATCAAAATAATGGAATTGCTCTTACGTTGTTTTCTAAATTTTTAGAATATGCAAATCAAAATAATGTTAATTTATTAGAGTGGACACTTCGTGATAATTTTCTTAGTTTGCGAGAATTGTATTTGCGAGCAGGAGCAAAAATATTAGAGGATATTGTTATTTATAGAATTTTTAAAAAAGAACTTGCTGCAATAACAGAAGGAAATTTTGTTTTAGAATCTGATTTCTATAAAATCCGAGAAGCTACAGTACAAGATATGCCAAAAGTTTTAGATTTAGTAGATGAATTATGTGTGTATAAACAAATAAAAAACACATTAACAGCATATGACTTGATTAGAGATAGTTTTGGCTCTAATTCGTGGTTTAAAGCTTTTGTGGTTGAAATTGAAGAGGAAGTAGTTGGTTTTTTGATATACCATAAAGCATATTCTTGTTTTTATGGTGAAGCCGCAATTATAGATACGGTTTATATTCAAGAAAAATATCGTGGACTAGGTTTTGCAAAAATGCTATATTACGGTTTTTTTAAATATGCATACGATAATAATTGTAATAGAATATCCCAAAAATTGATTGATAATGGTGAAAAAACCATTAAAAGTGCTAAATTTTTTGGAGGCAGAATTGTTGAAGGGTTAAAAATTGTGAATATATCCAAAGAAGCATTAGATAAATTTATAAATAACTAGGTAATGTTAAAAATACGAAAAGGAAAAAGTCAAGATGTGTTAAAAATATTGCAACTGATTAAAGAATTGGCAACTTTTGAAAAAGAACCTGAAGCAGTAGTAATTGACGAAAATTATTTAATAGAATTTGGTTTTTCAGAAAACCCTTCTTTTTTTACCTATGTAGCAGAATATAATGGTGAAATTGTAGGAATGGCATTATTTTATTATCGATTTTCTACTTGGAAAGGACAAACAATTCATTTAGAAGATTTAATAGTTAAACAAAGTAAAAGAAATTTAGGAATTGGTAAAGCTTTATATAATGAAGTGCTAAAATTTGCAGCAGAAAAAAAAGTAAAACGAGTAGAATGGGTTGTGCTAAATTGGAATACTAATGCTATAAAATTTTATCAAAAAACAGGAGCAAAAGTGTTAAGTGATTGGCGAACCGTTCAAATGGATGAAAAAGGACTTAAATCGTATTTAGAAATTTTGTAAAATGAAGGTGTATAAATTTGGAGGAGCTTCGGTAAAA
>CAMZLT010000080.1 GCA_947311745.1 uncultured Flavobacteriaceae bacterium
GATAACTTCGGTTATTTGGTCAATACCTTCACAGTTCCAATTACGCCATTGGTGTCCGTAAACAGGACCTAAATCGCCTTTTTCATCAGCCCAAGCATCCCAAATTTTAACACCATTTTTTTTTAAATAAGTGATATTTGTATCTCCTTTTAAAAACCAAAGTAATTCGTGAATAATAGATTTTAAATGCAATTTTTTGGTAGTTACCATAGGGAATCCTTCCGATAAGTCGAAACGCATTTGGTAACCAAAAACCGATTTTGTTCCTGTACCAGTTCGATCGCCTTTTTGGATGCCGTTTTTTTGAACGTGCTTAATTAAATCTAAGTATTGTTTCATTTTTTAGTAAATCTTTTCTAAGAAAAAACTATTTTTTTTTGAATATTATTTTTAGTGCTTTACCTCACCTATTTTATCAGGATTGTGTTTGTATTTAAAAACTAATGCAAATAATATGGCTAAAACCAAAGCATAAATAGCAAAAATCATCCAAATACTATACCAATCACTAACAGAATTTGTTGTAAAATGATCTACAACTGCGCCACTAATTTTTGCTCCAAACCAAGCACCAACACCATTTGTTAGTAAAATAAATAATCCTTGAGCAGAACTTCTAAATTTACTATCGGTTTCGGTTTCGATAAATAAAGAACCAGAAATATTAAAGAAGTCAAAAGCAGCTCCATAAACAATCATCGACATTACTAAATAACCTACTCCGACTCCTTCAGGCGAACCTATACCAAATAATCCAAAGCGTAAAAACCATGCTAACATACTCATAATCATTACGGTTTTAATTCCGAATTTTTTTAAAAAATACGGAATAGTTAGAATAAATAATACTTCCGAAACTTGTGATAAGGCTATAAATGTATTGGAGTTTGTTACAACAAATGAATTTGGAAAATTTTCTTTAAAGCTTCCCATAAATGCCGAAGCCCAAGCATTTGAAATTTGCAAAACAACTCCTAATAAGGTAGCAAATATAAAAAATACAGCCATTTTGTATTCCTTAAATAACGCAAATGCATCTAAACCCATGCGTTCTGCAATAGATTTATTTTCGGATGTTACTAAAGGGATATTTGGTAATGTAAATGAATATATTCCCATTGCCAATGAGATTGCTGCTGCAAAATAAAATTGTGTATTATTATTTGCCCACCCTAAAGTACCAACAGCAACTTCGGCTACAATAAAACCAATTGTTCCCCAAACACGAATACTCGGAAAAACTTTTACTACATCATACTTATTTTTAACTAAAAGGCTATATGAAACAGAGTTTGCTAACCCTAAAGTTGGCATATACATAGTTAAATAACCTAACATAAGCCAAAAAAACGTATCATAATCTTGTGTTTGTGCTAAATAAATTAAGAAACCTGCTCCAATAATATGTAATAATCCCAATAATTTTTGAGCATTTAAATATTTATCGGCAATAATTCCTACAATTGCTGGCATTACTAGTGATGCTAATCCTAAAGTAGAAAAAATTCCTCCGATTTGTCCTCCTGAAAATTTTAAATTTCCAAAAAGATATCCTCCAAGAGAAATTAGCCAAGCTCCAAAAACAAAAAGCTCTAAAAAATTTAAAATAGTTAGTCTTAATTTAATACTCATAATGGTTAGGTTTTAAGTTTATAATGTGTTTTTAGCGTTTTTCGATTTCATCTCTAATTCTAGCAGCAAGTTCATAATCTTCATTTTCTACTGCTTCATTTAATTTTTCATGTAATTCATTTATGGTTAAAGCATCAAAATCAGATGCTTCTCGTACTATTTCTTCAATATCCGAAACCAGTTCATCAATGGCAAGTTTTGCTTCCTCTTCCATTTCGGTAAGTTCATCTTTTTCATTAGGGTTTAGGTAAATTCCTGCTTTATCTAAAATATTTTCATAAGTAAAAATCGGAGCATTAAACCGAACTGCTAAAGCAACAGCATCGGATGTTCTTGAGTCAATAATTTGCTCGATTTTATCTTGTTCGCAAATTAAACTGGAATAAAACACACCATCTACTAATTTATGAATTATTACTTGTTTTACAACAATATGAAATCTTTCGGAAAAAGTTTTAAACAAATCGTGTACTAAAGGTCTTGGTGGTTTTATTTCTTTTTCTAAAGCAATAGCTATTGCTTGTGCTTCAAAAGCTCCTATAATAATAGGTAAGGTTCTTTCGCCTTTTATTTCTTTTAATATTAAAGCATACGCTCCGCTTTGGGTTTGGCTGTACGAAATTCCTTCAATATCTAATCTTACTAAACTCAATGGCATTTGTTTTATACTAGTATTCTTGTTTATTAAACGAAAAAGGCTGTCAAAATATAGAAAAGTTTCTATTTATTTTGACAGCCTTTTCTAAGGCACAATTTAAGATTTTTTATAGAAAAAAGGATTTTTTTTTCTACAAGTTATCCACTATTTTATTATTTGATAGCTTTAATACTTTCAATTAATTTTGGTACAACCTCAAAAGCATCGCCAACAATTCCGTAATCTGCTGCTTTAAAGAAAGGAGCGTCTGGATCGGTGTTAATAACTACTTTTACTTTAGAAGCATTAATTCCTGCTAAATGCTGAATTGCTCCTGAAATACCAATTGCAATGTATAAATTTGCAGCAACTGGTTTACCTGTTTGCCCTACATGTTCTTCATGTGGTCTCCAATCCATATCTGCAACTGGTTTAGAACAAGCTGTTGCTGCACCTAGAACCTCTGCTAACTCTTCAATCATCCCCCAATTTTCAGGACCTTTTAATCCACGACCTCCAGACACTACAACATCGGCATCAGCAATAGTAATTTTACCAGAAGCTTTTTCGATAGATGTAGATTTTACAGCAAATAAATCATCGGATAATTCAGGTGAAAATTCGGCAACTGTTGCAGATACGGTATTTTCATGCACTCCAAAAGAATTTTTTGCAATTCCCAATACTTTAATATCGGTTTTAATAACCGTATTTTGAAATGCTTTATTTGAAAATGCTTTACGTTTTACTGTAAAAGAATTTACATCGCTTGGCAAAGCAATAACATTAGAAGCAAAACCTGCTTTTAATTTCATCGCTACTACAGGGGCTAAATATGCACCATTTGCTGTAGCATCTATAATAATTGCATTTGCGTTTTCTTTTTCTGCAACTTGTTTAACTACATTTGCATACGCATTTGCATTAAAAGTTTTTAAAGCATCGTTTTTTATAGCTATAATATTTTCTGCTCCGTAATTTTCTAATTCCGTAGGGTTGTCTGCGTTAACAGTCATTACCACTAAATTGGTTTGTAATTTTTCGGCAAGTTGTTTACCGTATGATGTTACTTCAAAAGCAACTTTTTTAAATTTTCCTTCCGATGAATCGGCAAAAACTAATACTGACATATTTTCTATTCTTTGGTTGTTCGTTTTAAGTTTTTTTCTCAAAAATAAACAACA
>CAMZLT010000081.1 GCA_947311745.1 uncultured Flavobacteriaceae bacterium
AGCGTATTTTCAAAAATTTTCCTTACTTGAAATCATAGCAAAACACAATGATAAAGGAAACCTAAATTACATAAAAGAAGCAACGGTTTTTAAACCATTACATGCAATCCATTCAAACATTTATAAAAGCACTATTGCCTTGTTTTTATCTGAAATATTGACCTTAGTTATAAAAGAAGAAGAAGGCGATGAATTTCTTTACCATTATCTTGAAAATGCCTTAATTTGGTTAGATAAAAATCAAAATATTGCTAATTTCCATCTCGTGTTTTTGCTAAACCTAACTAAATATTTAGGATTTTATCCTAGCAAACCTAAAAGAACGGATTTGTTTTTTCATCTAAAAGAAGGAATTTTCACTAGAAACAAGCCAATTTCAGACTATATTTCAGACGAAAAATTAACCCATTTCAAAACCTTGTTTGGTATAAATTTTGATGCAATAAATACAATTAACCTAAAACCAACCGAACGACAAGAATTATTACAAATTATTATAAACTATTTTAGTTTACATTTGCCCGAATTTTACAAACCAAAATCTTTAGCAGTATTACAAACTGTTTTTAAATAAAACATTCAAATTTTGAAAAACATACGTATTCTTTTTTTACTCCTATCGCCATATATTTTTGCACAAAATATTGTAGTTGTAGATATGGATACTAATGAACCTATTGCAAATGTTTCGGCATATAATAAAGATAAAAAAAAACATGGTGTTTCGGATATTAATGGAATTTTAAATGTTTCAAAATACACCAATAATGAGGTTATTTATTTAAAACATCTATCGTATCAAAATCTACAAATTAAAAAAATAAATTTAGTGCTTAATAATACGGTTTTTTTAAAAGCAAAAAGTACGGATTTAGAAGAGATTTATATTTCGGTAAGTAAAAAGGAAGTTAAACGAAGCCGAATAGCACAAGAGTTAGCAACGATAACCAAAGCAGATATTGTAAAAATTGCACCACAAACTTCGGCAGATTTACTTGCGAATATTGCAGGAATTAAAGTGCAAAAATCGCAATTTGGAGGTGGAAGCCCTGTTTTAAGAGGTATGGAAGCTAACCGAATTTTATTAGTAGTAGATGGTATTCGCATGAATAACGCCATTTACCGAAAAGGACATTTGCAAAATTCTATATCCATTTCGCCAAGTATGCTAGAACGAACGGAAGTTGTTTTTGGTCCTTCATCAGTAATTTACGGTTCCGATGCTCTCGGAGGCGTGATTCATTACATAACAAAAAAACCAAAAACTGCAGATAAATTAACGTTTAAAGAATCCTTTTTGACTAGATACACCTCAGTTAATAACGAATTTACACAACAATTAGGGGTAGAAATACAAGCTAAAAAAATTGCAACATACACTAATTTTTCATACAGTAAATTTGGTGATTTAAAAATGGGAAAAAATAGAAATCACGGTTTTGAAAATTGGGGATTACAACCAATTTATTCAAACAATACAGAAACCTATTATAGTGAATTTCCTGTAACTAATTCAAACCCAGAAATTCAGAAAAATGTTGGTTTTTCACAATACGATTTGATGCAAAAAGTATTCATTCCTTTAAATAAAAAAACCAATCTTAATTTTAATTTACAGTATAGTAAATCCTCCGATATTCCGAGATTTGATAAATTAACCGAATATAAAGATAACACTTTAAAATTTGCTGAATGGCATTATGGACCACAAACACGGTTTTTGTTTTCTACACAATTAGACCTAAATATTGATAAAAAATGGATTAAAAATGGACGAATTACTGCTGCATACCAAGACATTAACGAATCTAGAATTCAACGAAAATTTGGCAGTTTTGCTAGATCGTACCGAAATGAAAATGTTAAAATTTTTAGTGTAAATGCTGATTTTGAAGTACCAATTACCAAAAAAGAAAACAGACTTTTATCTTACGGAACAGAATTTACGTATAACAAAGTGCATTCCGATGCATACGGAAAAACAATTTTGGTAAATCAACACCAAATAACTGGTTTTGAAAATGATTTTATTGTACAATCTAGATATCCAGACGGAGGAAGCTCCTACGCAAGTACTGCAATTTATGCTAATTACAGACAAGATATAAGTAAAAGAGAAACTTTAAATACAGGAATCCGTTTAACCAATACTTATTTAAGAGCAATATGGAAAGACGAAACCTATATTATATTACCCAGTAAAGATATAAAATTAAGTAATTCAGCAATTACAGCAACTGTTGGATACGTTTTTAAACCAAATAAAAAATGGCAAATTAATAGTGTTTTAGCTTCAGGATTTCGATCGCCAAATATTGATGATGTAGGTAAAGTTCGTGAAAAAAGAGGTTACGTTACCGTTCCGAATATTCATCTTAAACCAGAATATGTCTATAGTTCAGAACTAAGTGTGTTGAAATATTTTAACGATAAAAAACATCATTTGGGTTTCTCAACATACTATACTTTTCTAAAAGATTACATTACACGATCCGAATTTAAACTAAATGGTAGTAGTTTAATTAGCTATGATGGTGAAAATGCTACAATTATCGCAAATGTAAATAAAGGAAACGCTTTTGTTTTTGGAAGCACTATAACCTACAAAGTAAATTTAACACCTAAATTTTATAGTAAAGCACAAATTACCTATACAAAAGGAAAAACATACGATACTAGAGAGGCTTTATCTTCTATTCCACCAGTTTTTGGTTCTGCGGAAGTTGGTTTTTCAAGAAATAAAATTGATACAAGCTTAAAATTTGTGTTTAATGCTAAAAAAAATGCTTCCGATTATAATCTTACAGAAGGAATTGATAATCTAGAGGAAACACCATATTTAGAAGAAATAGATTCGTATTATGGAAATCCTGCTTGGCATACTTTTTCGTATAATTTAAAATACCATATCAATAAAAATTTTCAATTTATCTTTAAAGCAGATAATATATTAGACGAGCATTATAAAGAATTTGCTTCTGCAATTAGTGCTCCAGGAAGAAGTTTTAGTGTTACAATCATGGGTTCTTTTTAACCGTAATTATACCATTATGATGTATAAAATAGTCCATAAGAAATTAGAATATTTTTCTCTTTAACCGTAAAAAATCATAAAATTAGCTTTGTTTTAGATGCGAAATTTTAAAAACTGAAGGAATATCTTAGTGTTTCAAGAATTTTAAAATGAAGCAGAGAATTTAATTTATAGCGTGTTTTTGATGTTAAATTAGTATAATCGTATAACAAAAAAAATTCCGACATTGTCGGAATTTTTTTGTTATTACATATTTATAATCGAAATAGATTCTTATTTTCTAATGATTAATTTATCACCTTTTTTTATATTGTTGTCGGTTAAATTATTCCATTCTTTTAAGTCTTTTACAGAAATGCCAAACATTTTAGCTATAGAAAAAAGAGTGTTAGATTTCTTTACTACATAAGTTTGTGTATTTTGGTTATTAAAATCTTTATTAGATAAATTTTTCTCATTTACTTTTATTTCTACTCTACGATTTAATTGTTTTCCTCCTACCGAAAAATTATTATATTTTGGTTTTGAAAAACCATAACCAATAGCTGTCAAGTTATCTATAAGAACTCCTTTTGCAACTAAATAATCTTTAACAGCATTTGCTCTTTTTTGAGATAATACTAAATTGTAAGCTCTTTTCCCTCCACTATCAGTATGTCCTTCAATAATAAATTTAACATTAGGATTTGCCATTAAAATAACAGCAATTTTATCTAAATCATCTTTTGATGAGTCTCGCAAAGAGTGTTTTCCTGAATCAAAAAATATGTTTTTAGCAAGACTAATAATTTTTGTTCTTTCAATTTCTGTAATATTATTTTCTTTTTTAGGACAACCTCTATTGTATTTATTTCCAAATTCTTCAGGGCATAAATCGTCTTTATCCACAACATTATCACCATCGGTATCTATCAGTTCCGGACAGCCATTTTCTGTTTGTGCAAATTCTAGCGGACATTTATCATGTAAATCAATTACACCGTCTTTATCAGTATCTACAGCCATACCATTTGCGTAAGTTAATGCTCCTTTTGGTGTATTTGGGTCTTTATCAAACTTATCAATTACATTATCTCCATCGGAATCTTTAAGTATTTCATCGATATAGTCCGATGCTTTTGAAATTTCCTCTTGACTTTGTTCTTTGACTTCTTCTTCTTTAATTTCTGCTGTGTTTTGCCAAACAATACTTTCGCTATCGGGTTTATTAAATTTCAAAACTAATCCTAAATTGGTAACAAAAAAGGTTTCAAAATGTTCTTTTTCGGCAATAGCAGCATCTAAATGATCTTCGTTGTTAAAATTAATTGTTTGTCTTAATTCAATATCTATTTTTTTATTAATTTTATAACGTAAGCCTAAACCTGTTGTAAAGTAAATAGACTTAGCATCTCCTTTTCTTTCAGGATTTGTTTCAAAATCTATTAATAGTTCATCGGTATCTAAATCGTACAATTTTGAATTATAGCTATGAAATCCCATACCTAAATAGGCGTTAAAATTTAATTTTCTTTTAGCAGAAGCGTACGGATTATTAAGTGAATTACTCAAATTTACAACCATATTAAATTCACCACCAAAAGTATCCCCTTTAAAATAAACATTTTCTAATGTTCTGTCTGTGTATAAAATAGCGTACGGAGATGATAATTCTTGCGAAGAACCGTACATGTTTAACACCTGTCCTTTTAATTCAAAACCAAAAGTTGGAGAAATCATTTTGTTTAAATAGATATAAAAGCCTGTATTTAAAAAATTAGTTGATTTTGAATTAGCCGATGTTAAATCACCATGCATTAAGAAATTATTAATACCTGTACCAACTGTCCAAGTATCTAAGCCTTTATTTTGAGAAAAAGAAAAAGTTGCTGTTAGTAATAGAGTAATAATTACAAAAATCCTCATAATCAATTGTTTAATTTTGGTTTGATGTACCAAATTTACAATAAATTTAATATTTCTGTATCTTTTTTATAATATTTTCGTAATCTTTTATATTTTTTACAAAATCCATGTCGGAAACATCTATAATTAAGGTGTTTAAATTTTGTTCGGTTTTGATAAAATTAAAATATCCTTTGTGTATTTTATCTAGATAACCTGCTTGAATATTTTGTTCGTAATCCCTACCTCTTTTTTTAATATTTTCTAGTAATCTATCTGTATTTTGATATAAATAAATATACAAATCTGGTTTGGTAATTTCTTTATACATAATATCAAAAATTCGTCTATATAAAGCGTATTCTTCTTTTTGTAAGGTAACTTGCGAAAATATTAACGATTTGAAAATATAATAATCTGAAACAATTAAATTTTTAAACAAATCGTATTGTGCAATATCATCGGATAATTGCTGGTAACGGTCTGCTAAAAAACTCATTTCTAAAGGTAAAGCAAACCGCTCTTTATCTTTGTAAAACTTTGGTAAAAATGGATTGTCTGCAAAACGTTCTAAAACTAATCGTGTATTAAATTCATCCGAAATCATTTTAGCAAGAGTTGTTTTTCCTGCTCCGATATTTCCTTCAATAGCTATATAGTTATATCTTTCGTCTAAAGAAATGGGTTTTTCTAATTTTAATTCGGTTTTTAAAATTTCAGTAGTATCGGTACAGTTTTCTAATAAAACCCGTATATTTTTTAAACGAATACTGTGTTTTACATAAGGAGCAATCTCTACTAAAGGCTCTAAAACAAATTTTCGCTCTAACATTTTAGGATGCGGAACTTGTAATTCTTTTGAAAAAATTATTTCATCATCAAAAAGTAAGACATCAATATCAATTGTTCGTGCTTGATATTTTTTATTTTCAGTTCGTTTTCTACCTAAAATAGTTTCAATTTCTATAATTTTTTCCCAAAGCGTTTCTGGTGGTAAATTTGTAGCAATTTCTAGGCAAATATTTAGAAAATCATCACTTTTAAAACCCCAAGATTTTGTTTTATATACACTAGAAATTTTGTTTATTTTACCTACTTTATCTGCTAATAAATTTACGGCTTTTTGTAAATTTTCTAACGGATCTCCTTGATTTGAACCTAAAGATAGATATGTAATTCGTGTGATTTTCATTTTTTTAAAAACACAAAGAACGGAAAAACAAACACAAAAAATATATATTTGCAGTCTGTTTTATAAACAATATAAAAAATAATTTGTAACTTTTTGAAAATCAAAACGTCAAACAATAAATAAAACTAAATATATTATAATGAAATTTTTACGAAACTTACTTGCTACAATTTTAGGTGTTTTCATTGCTTTTGGATTAATCTTTCTTTTCTTTATTGCAATCGGAGCCGCTTTTTCAGACAAAGATAAAGTTGTTATAAAAGAAAATACTATTTTAGAGTTAGATTTAACAGCAAAAATAAAAGATAACTACAATGTAAATAATCCATTAAGCAAGTTTGTAGAAGACGAAGGGGGTGTTTTAGAATTACATAAAATCTTAAACGCAATTGATAATGCTAAAAACGATGATAAAATAAAAGGAATTAGTATTAATACGCTATATGTAAATGCAGGAATGGCACAATTACAAGAAATTCGTAATAAATTAAACGAATTTAAAGAGTCAGGAAAGTTTATTACTGCTTATGCAGATAATTACGGACAAGGAACGTATTATTTAAGTTCTGTTGCTGATTCGGTTTATGTAAATCCTATTGGTGGTGTTAATCTGAAAGGTCTTGGTACAGAATTGTTATTTTTTAAAGATTTTGAGGATAAATATGGTGTAAAAATGGAAGTTATTCGTCACGGAAAATACAAAAGTGCTGTTGAACCATTTATAGCAAATAAAATGAGTGATGCAAATCGCGAACAATTAACCGAATTATTAAACTCTATTTGGGATACTTTTAAAACCAATATTGCCAAAGGAAGAAATAAAACTACAGACGAAATTAATAAAATAGCAGACGAATTATTAGGTAGAAATGCAACACTTGCAATACAAAACAATTTAGTAAACGACACTATTTACAAAGATCAATATGATGCATTACTTAAAAAGGAATTAGGTGTTAAAAACGATAAAAAGTTAAACCTAGTTTCTTTAAGTAAATATATAAAATTAGGCAAAGGACGAAAAAAAGTTTCGGTTAAAATTAAAGATAAAATTGCCGTTGTATATGCTTTAGGAGAAATAAAATATGGTAAAGGAGATGAAAACTATATTGGTCAAGAAAGTATAATCAACGCTTTGCGAAAAGCGGTAAAAAACAAAAAAGTAAAAGCAATTGTACTTCGTGTAAATTCTCCTGGTGGTTCTGCTTTGGCATCCGATTTAATTTGGCGTGAATTAGAACTTACCAAAAAAGAAAAACCAGTAGTGGTTTCTATGGGAAATTATGCAGCCTCTGGCGGTTATTACATTTCGTGTAATGCAGATAAAATTTTTGCAGAGCCAACAACCATTACAGGTTCTATAGGTGTTTTCGGAATGGTGCCAAACTTTAGCGAATTTACCAATCGAATTGGTATTAATTCCGAACAAGTACAAACCAATAAACACAGTATTTCATACAGTCCTTTTAAGCCAATCACCGAAGATTTTAAAAAGGTTACGCAAGAAGGAATTGAACAAATTTACAACGTGTTTTTAAGTCGTGTTGCTAAAGGTAGAAAAATAACCACACAACAAGTAAATGAAATTGCACAAGGTAGAGTTTGGTCTGGAGTACAAGCAAAAGAAATAGGTTTAGTAGATGAGTTAGGTAATCTTGACGACGCAATTGCTTACGCAGCAAGTCTTGTAGATATTGAAAAATATAAAATAATTACTTTACCAAAATATAAAAAAGATTTTGGCGATATGTTTAAAAATAGTCCGTTTTTAAAAATGCAAACCAAAAACCTTATTGCAAACGAAATAGGAGCAGAGAACTATAAAATACTCAAAAAATTTAAAGCTATGTCTGAATTAAAAGGAATTCAAGCACGAATGCCTTTTATATTAGAAATAAAATAAAACCAGACAAACACCGTTTTATCAAATAAAATGGTGTTTGTTTTTTAAAAAAATTAGTTATGTTAAAAAAAACTACAGTAAATTTCTTACTTGTACTTAGTTTTATAAGTTGCACTACTTCAAAAAATATTAAAAATCCACCTTTTAGTATCGTAAAAGCTACCTATATTAATTGGTACGGAGGACAAGAAGGCGTTAGCGGTATCCGAACCGAAATAGAAATTGCAGACCTTAAAGAAAAAATAGATTTTAAATATTTATATTTCAAAAATAAAAAAGAAGCCTTAATAACTCTTACTAAAAAAGGAATTGTATTAACTTCAAACATTAATACTAGTACACGACAAACATCCTTACAAATGCATCGCGATCCAAAAAAAGAATACGGAAATTCATTACCAATTTCTAAAACTAAATTTCCTTTTGAGCTTAAAGAAAACGAAGCAATAATTAGTTACACCTTAAACAAAAAAGAGTACTTTTACAAACTAGAATTAAAAAAAGGAAAAAATCTATTTTATCCTTAATTTTACGTTTATACATGATAACTTTTAAAGAATTAGGCTTACATAAAACGATCCTTAGGGCAATTGCAGAAAAAGGATACGATACACCAACCAAAGTACAAGAAAAAACCATTCCTGCTGTTTTAGAAGGTTTTGATGTTATTAGTTCTGCACAAACAGGAACTGGTAAAACCGCAGCTTTTGCTTTACCTATAATTCAGCTTTTGCTTAAAAATCAAAATGCAGCAAAAAAGCAAAAAATAATTCGTGCTTTAGTACTAAGTCCAACAAGAGAATTAGCAGAACAAATACAGCAAGATTTTAAAGTGTATGCAAATTACACTAATTTACGAACAACTGCTGTTTATGGTGGAACAGCCATAGAACCACAAATAGATAGATTACGAAAAGGTGTAGATGTACTTATTGCAACTCCTGGTAGACTATTAGATTTGTTTAAACGAGAAAAAATCAAGCTAAACCACATCCAAACTTTAGTAATTGACGAAGCAGATTTAATGTTAGACATGGGGTTTATAAATGATGTAAATAAAGTGGTTAAAATAAGCAGGTTACAAAAGCAAATATTGTTATTTTCGGCAACCATGCCTCAAAAAGTAATTGATTTAACAAAGGCTGTTTTACACGAACCTATTACCATTAAAATTTCGGAAACTTCGGCTGCTGCAAAAAATGTAAGCCAACAATTGTACTACGTTCCGAAACCGAAAAAAACAGAATTGTGTTTACATTTATTACGAAATTTAACAAGTAGAGATGCGAAAACTGCTAAAAATAATATTCTCATTTTTAGACGAACCAAATTTGGTGTAGATAAATTAGAAGCTTCATTAGTGAAAAACGGTTATGATGTAGTTAGTTTTCACGGAGATCGATCGCAATCTGCAAGACAAGAAGCTTTAAATAAATTTAAAAACAACCAAGTAAATATCTTAATTGCAACCGATGTTGCTTCACGAGGAATAGATATTAACGAATTAGATGTGGTTATTAATTTTGATTTACCAAACATACCAGAAACATATATACATAGAATAGGTAGAACTGGTCGTGCAGGTAAAAACGGAATTGCGTATTCTTTCTGTTCACGAGATGAAAAAACGTATGTTAAAAATATTCAACGATTATTAAACAGAGCTATTCCTGTAGAAACAGAGCACCCGTATTCTTTAGAAAAAAAACTAGACGACAAACCTAAAAAGCGAACAGGCTCTAAATATAAAAAAGGGAGAAAATCTGTAGCTTCAAAAAAGAAAAAGAAACGTTGGTATTAAAGTTATTTATACCTAATTAATTTTATGTTTCTTTTTAAGGTTTTTTAGATCTATTTTTTTGATAGGTTTCCTTTTTAATTTTTTATTAGCATTTTTTATAGAATCTGCTTTTTTTACTAATTTTTGTTGTTTTTTGGTTAATTTAC
>CAMZLT010000082.1 GCA_947311745.1 uncultured Flavobacteriaceae bacterium
GATATAGAACTTTTGAAAATTTTAGGAGTGCAATACTATTCTTTCACGGCGGTTTAAATCTTTACCCACTAAATTCGCAGTAGAACCAATCTTATTTTATGAAAGTTATAACAACACAAGAATACATGGTTCAATAGTTTGTGTTATTGAAATGAAATTAGTCCGATTTATTGGGGGTTAGACCATTAATGATTAATAATAATATAATGGTGAATTTTGTAGGTTAGATGGTTTTATTTTGGATAGTATCATTTGATAGTATTAAGGTTTTTTTACTTTCCGATACAAAAGTTAGCAAAAATATTGCCCAAAAGATCTTCGGTAGTAATTTCACCTGTAATGAGCCCTAGATGATGTAACGCTTGACGTATATCACTAGCAAACAAATCACTAGAAATGTTATTATCTATGCCTTTTTGTACTTCTCTAATTGAAAATAAGGCATTACTTAAAGCTTCAAAATGACGAGAATTGCTTACAATAGTTTCGTTATTGCTTAAACTTCCTATATTTGCTAATTTGGTTAATTCCTCTTTAAGCTGTTCCATACCAGTTTTTTCTTTAGAGGAAATTAAGATAGCATTTTCAATTTTCAATTTTTTATTCTTGATTTCTTCATCATTTAACAAATCGACTTTATTAATTATTGGTAAAATTTTCTTATTTGAATATTTTTCTTTGATTGAATTAAGTTCTTCTTCAACTTTTATTCCTTCATTTTTAATTTTATCCGCACTAATAAGCAATAAAACTAATTGAGCTTTTTCAATATTTTCAAAGGTTTTTTTTATGCCAATATTTTCTACAACATCAGCAGTTTCTCTAATTCCAGCAGTATCAATAAACCTAAAATTTATTCCATTTATAATGAGTTCATCTTCAATAGCATCGCGAGTTGTACCTGCAATATCGCTTACAATAGCACGTTCTTCGTTAAGTAAAGCGTTTAAAAGAGTAGATTTCCCTACATTTGGTTCGCCAATTATTGCAATAGGAATTCCGTTTTTAAGTACATTTCCTAATGCAAAACTATCCATTAATTGCTTGAGTGTTTTAGCAATTTTTTGTATTAAATTTAGGAATTGTGTTCGGTCTGCAAACGCAACATCTTCTTCGGCAAAATCTAATTCTAATTCGATTAAACTAGCAAAATTTAGCAATTCGCTACGTAAAACCTGAATTTCATTTGCAAAACCACCTCGCATTTGTTGTAAGGCAATCTTATGTGATACCTCACTATCACTAGCAATTAAATCAGAAACGGCTTCTGCTTGTGATAGATCCATTTTTCCGTTAAGGAAAGATCGCAAAGTAAATTCGCCAGGATTGGCATGTCTAACACCATTTTTTATAAAAAGCTGTAGAATTTCTTGTTGAATATACACCGAACCGTGGCAATTAATCTCTACAATATTTTCGCCAGTGTAGGAGTGAGGTGTCTTAAAAACAGATACCAATACTTCATCTATAATTTTATCTGAATCCATAATATTTCCTAAATGGATGCTATGTGAAGTTACTGTATTCAAATTTTTAGTGCCAAATTTTGATTTAAAAAAAGTGTTTACAATAGAGATAGCTTCCGAGCCTGAAAGCCTTATAATTGCAATTGCTCCCATACCTGATGGTGTGGCGAGAGCAATAATTGTATCGGTATATATTGATGTTGTTTTGATAGGTGTATTTTTAGATTGCAAATATAAAATTAACTCTTGATAAAATCCTCATATTCGTAAAAAAACCGTTCGAATTTGGTCATGTTTTCTACAAAAAAAACGTAGGCATTACGCCAAGTATTTTTGTTATGAATACTAAATTTTTCGGGTAGTTTAGTGTAAATTCGATGAATTACTTTTCCGTTATCTAAGACGTATGTTGCATCAAAAATAATGGTTGGTATGTATTCGGATTCTAGTATTTTACGCAACGAAAGAAATTTATCAAAATACCAATCATTTAAAAAAGGATCTTTGTTTTCAATATCTAAGCATACCATAGCTGTTTTAGTATCAGCTAAAAATTTAAATGAAACATCTTTAATTTTGGTATTGTATAAAAGCCATTTTCTAGGAAAGGATTTGCCAAAACTTGTCCAAAAATCCTTTCGCAATGCAGCGGATTCCTCTTTACTAAACATTATTATTTTTTTGTCAAAAATACGATTATTGGTGTAAAACTGTAACATTAAAGTAAAAGTTTCGTCGTATAAATAAAAACAATTATTATGGAAGTATTAACACCAACTTTAGAAAAAACTTTAAAAAAGGACAAACAACTTTTAATTTTAACCCATTTAAGTCAGTTATTAGATTTTGTAACAGGACTTGGCGGAATAATTGCTCCGTTACTTATTTGGCTAACGCAAAAGGATAGAGTAGAAGGTATGGATACACACGGAAAACAAATTCTTAATTTTAAAATATCTATGCTTGTATATCTTTTGTTGAGTATTCCGTCATTGATTCTTTTTGGATTAGGAATTTTTATTATGGCAGCAGTAGGGATTATCTCATTCATTTTTCCGATAATCAACGCAATTAAAGTGAGTAATAATGAAAAACCGCATTATCCGTTTACTATTGAATTTATTAAGTAATTATTTGAAATATTGATTTAATTAAACCAAACTCCTGAAATATAATTTTTCAGGAGTTTGATTGTTTTATGCAAGTTTTTTTTATCTTTGTTAGTGATAAAAAAACAAAACAAATTTATTATGAAAAGAAAAAGAAAATTAAGTTTAATCATTTTATTACTAAGTTTTTATATAGTTAAAGCTCAAGAGGAACTTGTAATTGAAAAAGCTAGTACTAAAGTACAAATTGCTAAGGATTCCATCTCAGGTAGTGTTATTTCTGTTAAAAAAACAGAAGAGGCTATAGAAAAAGAAAAAGAAGCTGTATTAGAATCGAAAAGAATTGCAGCGGAGAAAAGGGTGGAGGCCACAAGAGAAAGAACAGAACGACAAGCAGAAAAACGAGCAAAAGCAGTTGAAAAAAACCAAAAATTAGCGGAAAGAGATCGCAGACGTTCTGAAAAAGCAGCTGAAAAGGCAAAAAAAGAACGTAAAAAGGCAGAAAAGGAACGTAAAAAACTAGAAAAAGAGCTTAAAAAGCGTAAAAAATTACAAGATAGAGTTGCTTCAATTGAAAAGAGCATCCAAAAGAGTACTTCAAAAATGAATAAAATGAAACGCAAATTAGAAAAACAGCGTATCAAAGGGAAACTTTCACCAGAGGATATTATGAAAAAGGAATCGGCAATTCGAAAATTATCGGATAAGATTCAAAAAATGAAACTTAAATTACAAAAGATAAAACGTAAATTGTAATTCATTTTAATAATAAATCAAAATACTATTTGAAAGGCTTTCATAATTATTTGAAAGCCTTTTTTTATTTTTTAAGTTTTTACCAAAATACATCATAGAATTAGCTTTGTTTTGATGTGAAATTTTAAAGCGGAAAGAATATCTTAGTATCTTGATATTTTTGAAATGAATTTTACAGATTCGAATGTAAGTATAGTATATTTGTTTAATGGTGGTTTTAAAACATTCTATTTAACATAATATTAATTATATTACAATTATTAATTTCCATATAATCATCTTTTTTTCGGTCATTTAATTAATTATTGTATAAATATGAATTACAAAACCACACATAAAAATGTGTGGTTTTTTGAAATGATAGAAATAATAGTGTTTTTTATTGCTTATAATTAAAAAACTCAAAATTAGATTGTAATTAGATTATGTAATATATTCCATTAGAATACAAATTTTTATTATTTTTTCAATATTTTTCTATTTACTAAAGTTCCATTTTTAGTTGATAAAGTCATTAGATATAATCCAGAATTCCAATGCTCTGTATTTATAGTAAATTTAGTATCATTAATAGATTTAAATTGTGAAATCAATTTACCTAAAACAGTATA
>CAMZLT010000083.1 GCA_947311745.1 uncultured Flavobacteriaceae bacterium
CATAAACAAATATACATAATTTTGTAATTAACATAGGTTTAATTTCAAAAGACGTGTACTAACCTTTATTTATAGTTTCTATTCATTAAATCAAAATTAAGAATGTTTTTAGTATTAACTGTTTATTATTATTTTTTTGCTACCACACGATACAATCGTGCGATAACGAGGGACAATTTCTTATAACTTGACAATTTTCATAACTGTCCAAAAAAAATCACCACTGAATTACCACTTTATTTTTTGTCTCTAAATAAGCATTTGTTTTACTAAATTGCTTTTTACCAAACCAACAGTCATTTTTATATGCACTAAGTGGCGAAGGATGACAGGTTTCTAAAACAAAATGCTTTTTTCTATCTATATTTTCCCCCTTTTTTTTGGCGTAATTTCCCCAAAGTAAAAACACAACATTTTCTTTTTTTGTAGATATTTCTGCAATAATAGCATCGGTAAATTGTTCCCAACCTTTATTTTTATGCGAATTTGGTTTGTGTGCTTCCACACTTAAAACGGCATTTAATAACAAAACCCCTTGCTCTGCCCATTTTGTAAGATTTCCTGTTTTAGGAATTTCAAAATCACAATCCGCATGTAATTCTTTATAAATATTTCGTAGCGATGGCGGAATTTTCACACCATCTTTAACCGAAAAAGCCAAACCATGTGCTTGATTTGTATTATGATATGGGTCTTGTCCTAAAATAACAACCTTAGTATTTTGAAACGAACATAATTTTAAAGCATAAAATAATTCCTCTTTTTTTGGATAAACTGTAGTAGAAGTATATTGATTTTCGATAAATACTTCCAATTTATGGAAATAATCTTTGGTGAATTCTGCTTTTAAATTTTTTTGCCAATCTTTAGGAATTAAATTTTTCATAAAAATAATTTAGTTGTAAAAATACAAATTGTTAATTAATTATAATTGTATTTTTGCTACAATGAAAAGTAAAATTTCCATACAAACCTTAGAGGATTTAGAATTTAACGAAATACGAAACCAAATTGCTGTTTTTTCGCTTACCAAAATGGGAAAAGAAAAAATTTTAGCGATACATCCAATTGTAGACAAACAAATTTTAAATACCGAATTGTTTCAAGTAAACGAGTATTTAGCATCGTTTGAAAATGAAAATAAAATTCCGTTTTACGAATTTGAAAACATAGAAAAAAGCATACATCTGTTAGGAGTTGAGGATAGTTATATTGAAATTGAGGAATTATTAAAAATCCAATCCATATCAAAATTAACCAATGGTTTAATTAAATTTTTTGAAAAATTTAAAGACTATTTTTCGAATTTAAATAGTGAAATAACACAAATTTATTTTACTAAAGAAATAGTGAATACTATAGAAAGTAAAGTAACTCCATACGGAACAATTAAAGATAAGGCTTCGGAAAATTTAAGTGCTATTCGCAAACAATTAAAAAAAGTAAATGCTGTTCTTAGTGGCAGTTTTAACAAATCCCTAGTACATTATTCAGGCTTAGGATATTTAGATGATATTCGCGAATCGGTTATTGATAATCATCGTGTTTTAGCTGTTAAATCTATGCATAGACGAAAAGTAAAAGGGTCTATCTTAGGAAATTCAAAAACAGGAAGCATCGTTTTTATCCTACCAGAATCTACACTAAAAAATGTACGTGAATTAGAACTTTTAGAGTTAGAGGAAAAAGATGAAATTATTCGTATTTTAAAACAAATTACTAATATTTTACGACCCTTTGCTACTTTATTAAAACAGTATCAAAACTATTTAGTGCATTTAGATCTTGTATCTGCAAAGGCAAATTATGCAAAAAGTATAGATGCTGTTTTACCTAAAATAACTTCCGAAAAGAAAATATTTTTTAAAGATGCTTTTCATCCGTTACTATTAGTTTCGAATAGAGAAAATAATATTGAAACTGTTTCGCAAACTATCGAACTGAACGATAACCAACGAATAATTGTAATTTCTGGTCCAAATGCAGGAGGAAAAAGTATCACTTTAAAAACTATCGGATTATTGCAAGCAATGCTACAAAGTGGTATTTTAATTCCTGTTCACGAAAATAGTTCTACGTATTTTTTTGAAAGAATTTTATCTGATATTGGCGATAATCAATCTATTGAAAATCAACTAAGCACATATAGTTATCGCTTAAAAAATATGCGTAACTTTTTAAAAAAATGCAACCACAATACTTTGTTTTTAATTGATGAATTTGGTACGGGTTCTGATCCAGAACTTGGTGGTGCTTTAGCAGAAGTGTTTTTAGAGGAATTTTATCAAAAAAATGCTTTCGGAATCATAACCACACATTATGCAAACCTAAAAGTTTTAGCAAATGAATTGGATAGCGTTGTCAATGCAAATATGCAGTTTAATACAAGAACTTACGAACCGACGTTTAAGTTGCAAATCGGACAAGCAGGTTCTTCGTTTACATTTGAAGTAGCACAAAAAAATGGTATTCCGTTTAGCTTAATAAACAAAGCAAAAAAGAAAGTAGAACGCGAAAAAATTAGATTAGACAAAACTATTTCCAAGCTACAAGGCGAACGAAATAAACTATTAAAAAATAATCAAAATCTTGAAAAACAGCAAAAAGAACAAGAAACAGTTTCTAGTAAACTAATTGAAAAACAAGAAAAATTACAAAAGAAAATTGAAAACATTCAAGAGTTGTACGATAACAACCAGAAAATGCTTGTTATAGGTAGAAAAATTAACGAAATTACCAATCGTTATTTTCAAAATAATAATAAAAAACAATTAATAAACGGTTTTTTTAAGTGGCTTGCCATAGAAAAATCCGATCGTGAAAAGAAAACCGAAATTTTAAGTAATAAAAATAGTAAAAAGAAAACTAAAACAATTAATTTACAAGAAACCGAAAAAATAGAATTAACGGTTAAAAATCCTGAAAAACCTTCAAAAAGAGATTTACGAATTCTTAAAAAACAAAAAGAAAAAGAGGATGAAGCTTTAAAAAAACGTATTAAAGAAACCGAACGCTCCATTTTAAATGAAGTTAATAGGATACGAAATAAAAAAACAAAATTCGCAAAAGAAGAATTAGAAAAAATAAAAAATTACCAATATAAAATTGGTGATAAGGTTCGAATTATAGGTAG
>CAMZLT010000084.1 GCA_947311745.1 uncultured Flavobacteriaceae bacterium
AGATGAAACACCTTTAATAGCAAAATTTGAATTACTAAAAGCACAAGCAATAGCAAAAACAAAAGGAAAAGAAGCATATATTAAAGCCTTAACCTATGTAGTAGATAATTTTCCTAGTACAGATGAAGGAAAACGAGCACAAGAAATATTGAATTTTTTAAATGGTACAACACCTACAAAAAAAGAAAATCCAAAAAAAGAATCTAAGCACGAAAAACAAAAAATACGTAAAAGCTCAAACAAAAAATCAAAACCAAAACGTCCGTCAAATGACGAGATGATGAAAAGAATAAAAGCAAAAAAAAGAAAAGGAAAATCAATGGGACCCCCAAATTTTGGCGGTTAAAATTAAACAACTAATAGTAATCTTTAATATAAAATTATGTTTTCCGATAAAAAAAACAAACCAAACACAAATCAAATGAATGAAAGAAATATAATAGGGGCAAATACCACTTTTAAAGGTGATATTATTTCGGATGGTGATTTTCGCATCGACGGAATTGTTGAAGGAACAATTAAAACTAGTGCACGAATAATTTTAGGTAAAAATGGTAAAATAATTGGTGATGTAAGCTGTTCAAATGCCGATATTGAAGGGATAATTAATGGTACACTAAATGTAACCGAACTGCTATCTTTAAAACAAACAGCAAATATCCAAGGAGATGTATCTATGGGTAAATTATCTGTAGAGCCAGGAGCAGTATTTAACGTAAACTGTTCTATGAAAGGTTCGGTAAAAGAACTCAAACATGGTAAAAATTCCGAAAAAACAGCCTAATAAATTTCTAATACTTACAAGTATGGGACTAGAAATGGGTATAACTATATATCTTTTTATTAAATTAGGTAAATGGTTAGACATAAAATACCCACAAGATTTTAAATTATTCTCCATGATTGGAACTATTTTAGGTGTTTTAATTTCTTTGTATTTGGTCAATAAAAAATTACAAAAACTCAATTCTTAGATAATGCAAAACAAGCAAATATTTAAGT
This sequence comes from uncultured Flavobacteriaceae bacterium, assembly GCA_947311745.1. GTDB lineage: Bacteria > Bacteroidota > Bacteroidia > Flavobacteriales > Flavobacteriaceae > S010-17. The sequence continues at coordinate 1,003 of CAMZLT010000084.1, forward strand.
ATGTTATTTTTTTGTTCGTTTTACTCTTACTGTTCTATAGTCAGGTTTATATTTCCAAGCAAATTGAAATTGATGCGTATCAAAATTTAATTACTCCTATATATATAGTCAATGCAATACTTGTCATTGTATTGTTTATATTCATAGATGTTTTTAAAAATAAATTTAAAAATCAAATAGGATTTATTTTCATGGGAAGTAGTTTTTTAAAATTTTTAATGTTTTTTATCTTTATCTATCCATTTTTTAAATCCGACGGAAACTTAAGTAAAATTGAATTCATTACTTTTTTTATTCCATATTTTTATTGTTTATTATTTGAATCTATTGTAATTAGTAATCTTTTAAATAGAATGAAATTCTAAAAAATATACTAACATTTTATTTTAGTATTACAGTTTAATACCATACATTTGCAAAAAAAATAGAAACTCAAATTTAAGATCTTAAGATGTTAAACAAAATTTACATATTTATTGCTGTAATAGCTTTGTTTTCAGTAAGTAATACGTTTGCTCAAGAACATAATGAGCATGTCGTAAAAACAATCTCACATGACGAAAATAAAAAACATATTGATGAATCAACACACCATGGCGAGAAATTAAACCTTAAAGACCAAATAAAAGCGGATATAAAACATCATTTACAAGATTCTCATGATTTTCATATCTGGAAAAATATAGGATTCCCATTACCTGTAATTTTATGGGATGAAGGCTTGCATGTTTTTTTATCATCAAAATTTCATGAAGGAAACGGTGTCGTAGAAAGCAATGGAAAATACTATGCAATTTCTCATGGAAATGGCCATATATATAAAACAGATGCTTCTGGTGAAATTGAACACAACGAAAAAGGTTATGAAACAAATGACAAGCCGCTAGATTTATCCATTACCAAAACTGTATTTATGATAATGATAACAGCTTTGTTAATGTTTTTATTATTTACAAGTTTAGCAAAATCATACACTAAAAATGGGGGTATTGCAAAAGGATTTGGTAGATTAATGGAGCCAATTATTTTGTATATTCGTGATGATATTGCAATCCCTAACATTGGTCAAAAAGAGTATAAAAAATACATGCCGTATTTATTGACTGTTTTTTTCTTTGTGTGGTTTGTAAATTTATTTGGCTTAACCCCTTTAGGAATTAATATCACAGGTAATATTGCAATTACATTTACATTAGCAATTATCACGTACTTGATCACAACATTTACGGCAAAAAAAGACTATTGGAAACATATTTTTTGGATGCCAGGAGTGCCAACACCAATGAAGTTTGTATTAGCACCAATAGAATTATTAGGAACCTTAATTAAACCATTTTCGTTAATGATACGTTTATATGCAAATATGAAAGCAGGACACGTAGTATTAATGAGTATTATTGGTTTAATGTTTGTTTTTAAAAGTTGGATTGGTAGTCCATTATCTTTTGGTTTAGCTTTTGCTTTATCGTTATTAGAGTTGCTAGTAGCAGCATTACAAGCATATATTTTCACAATGCTATCAGCATTGTATTTCGGAGCAGCATCCGAAGAACATGAACATCATTAACAAAATTTTAGAACATTATTAATTATTAAATATTTATATTATGACAATTCCAAGTATTGTAGGAGCAGGTTTAATTGTAATCGGTGCAGGATTAGGTATCGGTAAAATTGGTGGATCAGCAATGGACGCTATCGCAAGACAACCAGAAGCTTCAGGAAAAATTCAAACGGCTATGCTTATTGCAGCAGCACTTATTGAAGGTATTGGTTTCGCAGCATTATTTGCTGGATAAACCTGAAAATTAAAACTAGTAGTAACGGTTGGTTACTACTAGTTTTTAAAGTATTTAATTAAAAAAATATAATAAATTATAGATGGACGCATTATTAAACGAATTTTCAGTAGGATTATTTATTTGGCAAACACTTTTGTTTGTAGGATTAATCTTTCTTTTAAAGATATTTGCATGGAAACCTATTTTAAACGCTGTTGAAGAACGCGAAGAAGGTATCCGAAAATCTTTAGAAGGAGCAGAAAGAGCAAAACAAGAAATGCAAAATTTAAAATCGGATAATGAAAAGATTTTAAAAGAAGCAAGAGCTGAAAGAGATACCTTACTTAAAGAAGCAAGAGAAATGAAAGAATCAATTGTATCTCAAGCTAAAGAAGAAGCACAACTTCAAGCTAATAAATTAATGGAACAAGCTAAAACTGCTATCCAAAATGAAAAAGCAAAAGCAATTACAGATATGAAAAACCAAATGGGAGAATTATCTGTTTCTATTGCCGAAAAAGTTGTAAAAAACGAATTGTCAAACAAAGACAAACAATTACAATTAATAGAGCAATTATTAAACGAAGTTACTTTAAACTAATACCATGAATAGAGCAGCATTACGTTACGCAAAAGCAGCTTTAAGCCTTGCAAATCAGCAAAATAAAGCATCAAAAATCAACCAAGATATGAACTTGATTGATAATACGATTGCCGAAAATAAAGATTTACAGTCGTTTTTAAATAATCCTGTTTTTAAAGCAGACGAAAAATTAAAAGCTCTAGATGCAATTTTTAGTTCTAAAATTGATACCGTTACGAGTGGCATTATCAAATTATTAGTTAAAAATAAGCGTTTGGTATTACTACCTTTTGTAGCAAAACAATTTCAAATTTTATTTAAAAAATCACAAAATGTAGCCTCTGCTAAAGTTATTACAGCAGTGCCTTTAACAGATGATTTAAAAGAAAAAGTGCTTCAAAAAATAAAAAGCGAAACCAATAACGAAGTTACCATCGAAAATATTGTAGATGAATCTATTTTAGGAGGTTTTATTTTACAAATTGGTGATAAACAAATCGATGCAAGTATCTCAGGAAAATTGAGTAATTTGCGTAGAAATTTTGAAAATAACGAGTATAAAGCAAAAATATAAATAACGAAGTCAGTATTTAATTGTCATTAGACTAAATATAAATACTGTAACGGAATACTAATAAATATGGCGACAATTAAACCAGCTGAAGTATCAGCAATTTTAAAAGAACAATTAGCAAATTTTGATGATAGTGCTTCATTAAATGAAGTAGGTTCTGTATTACAAGTAGGTGACGGTATTGCACGTGTTTTCGGTTTAGAAAACGTACAATATGGTGAACTTGTAGAATTTGATGGTGGTACGGAAGGTATCGTATTAAACCTAGAGGAAGATAATGTTGGTGTGGTTATTCTTGGTAATGCAACTAGCATTAAAGAAGGTACAACCGTAAAGCGTACAAACCGAATTTCATCATTAAAAGTAGGTGATGGCATTGTAGGTAGAGTTGTAAACACTTTAGGACAACCAATCGACGGTAAAGGACCAATTGTTGGTGAAACTTTCGAAATGCCTTTAGAACGTAAAGCTCCAGGTGTAATTTTTAGAGAGCCAGTAACCGAACCATTACAAACAGGATTAAAAGCAGTTGATGCAATGATTCCTGTTGGTAGAGGACAACGTGAATTAATTATTGGGGATAGACAAACTGGTAAATCTACCGTTGCTATTGATACCATTATTAATCAAAAAGAATTTTACGATGCTGGTGAACCAGTATATTGTATATATGTTGCAATCGGACAAAAAGCATCTACAGTTGCTGCGATTGTACAAAATTTTGAAGAAAAAGGAGCAATGGCTTATACAACAGTTGTTGCAGCTAATGCATCCGATCCTGCAGCAATGCAAGTATATGCTCCATTTGCAGGTGCTGCAATTGGTGAATACTTTAGAGATTTAGGTAAACCTGCTTTAATTGTTTATGATGATTTATCTAAACAAGCAGTTGCTTATCGTGAAATTTCTTTATTATTAAGACGTCCACCAGGACGTGAAGCATATCCTGGTGATGTATTTTATTTACATTCAAGATTGTTAGAAAGAGCTGCAAAAGTAGTAAATGATGACTCTATTGCTGTAAAAATGAACGATGTACCAGATTCCTTAAAAGGTAAAGTAAAAGGTGGAGGTTCTTTAACAGCACTACCAATTATTGAAACGCAAGCTGGTGATGTATCTGCTTATATTCCTACAAACGTAATTTCTATTACTGATGGGCAAATATTTTTAGATATTGATTTGTTTAACTCTGGTGTTAAACCTGCTATTAACGTTGGTATTTCGGTATCTCGTGTTGGAGGAAATGCTCAGATTAAATCTATGAAAAAAGTATCTGGAACTTTAAAATTAGATCAAGCACAATATCGTGAACTAGAAGCATTTGCTAAATTTGGTTCAGATTTAGATTCTGCCACTTTAAACGTTATTGAAAAAGGAAAACGTAATGTAGAGATCTTGAAACAAAACCAAAACGATCCATATCCAGTAGAACAACAAATTGCAATTATTTACGCAGGTTCAAAAAACTTATTAAAAGATGTTCCTGTAGATAAAGTAAAAGAATTTGAAAGAGATTATTTAGAATTTTTAGTAGCAAAACATAACGATACATTAAAAACACTTAAATCAGGTAAACTAACTGATGATGCATTAGATGTATTAATAAATGTTTCTAAAGAAATTTCAGCAAAATATAATTAATAATTTTCCGTATTCAGTATGTAGTTACAATAAAGAACTATATACTGAATACAGTAAATAAGGATACAGAAAACTAAAATAGAATGGCAAATTTAAAAGAGATACGTAACAGAATTTCATCAATTGCTTCTACAATGCA
>CAMZLT010000085.1 GCA_947311745.1 uncultured Flavobacteriaceae bacterium
AGGAGCTACATCACCTATTTTTAAATGTGTCATTTTATTTATATTTATTTAGTGCTAAAATACTACATTTGTTTCATAAATTTACCAAATGAACAAAAAAGAACGCGTACAATTTGTAATCGATACTTTAGAACGATTATATCCAAAAGTTCCGATACCCTTAGATCATAAAGATGCTTATACATTATTAATTGCTGTTTTATTATCCGCACAAAGTACCGATGCAAGAGTAAATACCATAACACCAAAATTATTTGCAATAGCTGATAATCCGTATGATATGGTTAAATTGTCAGTAGATGAAATTCGTGAAATTATTAAACCAGTAGGTCTTTCGCCGATGAAATCAAAAGGAATTTATGGTCTATCAAAAATGATTATTGAAAAACATAACGGTAAAGTTCCAGATAATTTTGAGGACTTAGAAGCTTTTCCTGCTGTTGGACACAAAACAGCAAGTGTGGTGATGAGTCAAGCATTTGGTGTTCCTGCATTTCCTGTGGATACACACATACACAGATTAATGTACCGTTGGAATTTAACTACTGGTAAAAATGTGGCACAAACCGAAAAAGATGCCAAAAGATTATTCCCAAAAGAACTATGGAACAAACTGCATTTACAAATAATTTATTACGGAAGAGAATATTCTCCTGCAAGAGGCTTTGATATAAATAAAGATATCATAACTAAAACGATTGGTAGAAAAGAATTTTTAAAAGATTCGTAAAATTACCTGTTAATTTTAGTAAATTAAAAAAGAGGATGCATATAAAATAAACTATATATTTTTTATTTAATTTATATACAAAAATCGTAAGTTTGTATTTCTAAAAACAACAATAGTTGTAACGAAAAAATTATGGATAGATTTTCATTTCTAAATGCGATACATACCGAGTTTATAGAAGAACTGTATCAAAAATATTTAAAATACCCAGATGCTGTTGAAGCAAGTTGGCGGAGTTTTTTTCAAGGATATGATTTTGCAAACGCCAATTATTCTTTAGAAGGCGAAGAAAACCAATTACAAAATGGTATATTAACAACTGCAATCCCAGAAGATGTACATAAAGAATTCAAAGTAATTGATTTAATAAATGGTTATCGTACAAGAGGGCATTTGTTTACAAAAACGAATCCTGTTAGAGAACGACGACACTATATGCCAGATTTGCATATTAGCAATTTTGGTTTGTCCGAATCTGATTTGACAAAAACTTTTGAAGCAGGAGAAATATTAGGTATTGGTAGCCAAACATTAGCAGAAATTATCAAGCATCTAGATGCAATATATTGCGATTCTATTGGAATTGAATATATGTATATTCGTAATCCAGAAGAAATTAAATGGTGGCAAAATCGTTTAAATGAAAACGACAACCATCCTAAATATACCGTAGAAGCAAAAAAATACATACTTTCAAAATTAAACCAAGCGGTAACTTTTGAAAGCTTTTTGCAAACAAAATATGTAGGTCAAAAACGATTTTCCTTAGAAGGTGGTGAAACACTAATCCCTGCAATTAGTGTTGCTTTATTTAATGCAGCAAACAATTTTGGAGTTAAAGAAACGGTTATTGGAATGGCTCATCGTGGTCGTTTAAGTACTTTAACTAATATTTTTAGAAAACCAGTTAGAGAACTGTTTAGCGAATTTGAAGGAAAAGATTTTGAGGATCAAAATATAGATGGTGATGTAAAGTATCATCTAGGTTTGACCTTAGATAAGACCTATCAAAATGGTACTAATATCATTATGAATCTAGTACCAAACCCTTCGCATTTAGAAACTGTTGACGCTGTTGCCGAAGGAATTACTCGGGCAAAGATAGATACTGTTTATAAGAATGATAATTCTAAAATACTACCAATATTAGTTCACGGCGATGCTGCTGTTGCTGGTCAAGGAATTGTTTATGAAGTAGTACAAATGAGCCAATTAAATGGTTATAAAACAGGTGGAACAATTCATATTGTGGTAAATAATCAAATTGGTTTTACCACAAATTATTTAGATGCAAGATCTAGTACCTATTGTACCGATGTTGCAAAAGTAACCTTATCACCAGTTTTACACGTAAATGCGGATGATGTAGAAGCAGTAGTACACGCAGTAGAAATGGCTCTAGAATTTAGAATGAAATTCAAACGCGATATTTTTATCGACTTATTAGGATATCGAAAATATGGACATAACGAAGGAGATGAACCTCGTTTTACACAGCCAAATCTATATAAAGCTATAGCAAAACATAGTAACCCGTTTAAAATATATTCCGAAAAATTAATTGCAGAAAATACGGTAAATGTGGATTACATAAAAGGAATTACAGCAAACTTCAAAGCAATGCTTGAAGAAGAATTTGCCAAATCTAAGCAAGATAAAGTATCAAAAGTAAAACCATTTATGGCAAAGACTTGGGATGCTTTTATACGTGCAGGATTAGAAAGAATGCTAGCACCAACCGATACTACTTATTCTAAAAAGAAACTGCAAAATATTGCAAAAGTGGTTTCTACAGTACCTGAAGGTGTTAAATTTATTCGTAAAGCCGAACGAATTCTTAAAGGTCGTGATAAAATGGTTTTTGAAACCAACGCTTTAGATTGGGGAATGGCAGAAACCTTAGCTTATGGTTCACTTTTAGAGGAAGGATTTAATGTTCGTATTTCTGGTGAAGATGTAGAAAGAGGAACATTTTCACACAGACACGCTATTCTTAGAGATGAAATTTCCGAAAAACGAATCAACCTTTTAGATACTAACCCTAATAATAAAGGAAAATTCTATATCTATAATTCCCATTTATCCGAATATGGTGTTTTAGGTTTTGATTACGGATATGCTATTGCAGAGCCAAATACTTTAACCATTTGGGAAGCACAATTTGGTGATTTTGCAAACGGAGCACAAATAATATTCGATCAATATATGTCTGCTGCCGAAGATAAATGGAAATTACAAAACGGAATTGTAGTTTTATTACCTCATGGTTACGAAGGACAAGGTTCCGAGCATTCATCAGCAAGAATTGAACGTTTCTTGCAACTTTGTGCAACCGATAATATGACCGTTGCAAATTGTACCACTCCAGCAAATATCTACCATTTGCTACGACGACAAATGAAACGAGATTTTAGAAAACCTTTAGTGGTCTTTACGCCTAAAAGTTTGTTGCGACACCCAAAAGCAATTTCTACTATTGAAGAATTAGCAGAAGGACAATTTAACGAGGTAATAGACGATACAATCGAGGTAAACAAAGTTAAAAAAATGGTTTTTGTTTCGGGTAAATTTTATTACGATTTACTTGCAGAAAGAGAAAAATTACAACGAGATGATGTTGCTTTAATTAGAATTGAACAACTATTTCCTTTAAATAAAGAAAAAATCAATCAAATTATTAAAAAATATACAAAGGTTACAAAATATATTTGGGCTCAAGAAGAACCAAGAAATATGGGGGCTTGGAGCCATATGTTAGAACGTTTTGATCTAGTTGAAAAATTAGAACTGTGTTCCAGACCTTTCTATGCAGTACCTGCAGCTGGTTCAAGTACAAGATTTAAACGAAGACATCAACGTGTAATTGATTGTGTATTTAGTAAATAAAGTAAGATAAATTAAAAAATAAACAAAGCAATTTTAAAAGATAAATTGCGGAAAACTAAAAATTAGAATTATGATTTTAGAAATGAAAGTTCCATCACCAGGAGAATCCATAACCGAAGTAGAAATCGCACAATGGTTAGTAGAAGATGGTGATTATGTGGAAAAAGATCAACCAATTGCTGAGGTAGATTCCGATAAAGCAACCTTAGAACTTCCTGCCGAAGAAAGTGGTATTATTACGCTTAAAGCAGAAGAGGGCGACGCTGTTGCAGTTGGTGCTGTTGTTTGTCTTATTGATAGGAGTGCAAAAAAACCAGCAGGAACTTCCGAAACTAAATCAGCTGAAAAAACTGCAGAAACACCTAAAGAAGAAAAAAAGGCAGTAGAAACAAAAACGACCTACGCTTCTGGTACTGCTTCACCTGCTGCTAAAAAAGTATTAGCTGAAAAAGGCATAAATCCTGCAACGATAAAAGGTACAGGAAAAGATGGTAGAATAACCAAAGAAGATGCGATAAAAGCAGTTCCGTCTATGGGAACTCCTGCTGTAAACGGACAGCGAACTTCTGCTCGTAAAAAAATGTCTATGCTTAGACGTAAAGTAGCACAACGTTTGGTTTCGGTTAAAAATGAAACCGCAATGTTAACTACTTTTAACGAAGTAAATATGCAGCCAATTTTTGATTTGCGTAAACAATATAAAGAAACATTTAAAGAAAAACACGGCGTTTCTCTTGGCTTTATGAGTTTCTTTACTAAAGCCGTTGTACGTGCTTTAGAAATGTATCCAGATGTAAATAGTATGATTGATGGCGATTTTAAAGTTGCCTACGATTTTATTGATATTTCCATTGCAGTTTCTGGTCCAAAAGGTTTAATGGTTCCTGTAATTAGAAATGCTGAAAATCTATCTTTCAGAGGTATTGAAAGCGAAGTAAAACGCTTGGCAATACGTGCAAGAGAAGGACAAATTACTGTAGATGAAATGACAGGAGGAACATTTACCATAACTAACGGTGGTGTTTTTGGTTCCATGTTATCTACACCAATTATTAATCCACCACAAAGCGGAATTTTAGGTATGCACAACATTGTAAATAGACCAATGGCAGTAGATGGACAGGTAGTAATTCAACCAATTATGTACGTTGCATTATCTTATGATCATCGAATTATTGACGGAAAAGAATCGGTTGGTTTTTTAGTTGCAGTTAAAGAAGCATTAGAAAATCCAGTTGAACTATTAATGAATAACGAAATTGAAAAAGCGTTAGAATTATAATATTTTATATAATTCCATAAAAAAAGCACCTATTTTAGGTGCTTTTTTTATGGAATTATATCGCTTTTCCCTCCTGTTTTTTTTAGGAGTTTTGTTTCTTTAATTACCATACTTTGCGATATACTTTTGCACATATCGTAAATAGTTAATGCTGTAATACTTGCACCTGTTAGGGCTTCCATTTCTACACCAGTTTTACCTGTTATGGTTACTTTACATAG
>CAMZLT010000086.1 GCA_947311745.1 uncultured Flavobacteriaceae bacterium
CTGCAGGATTAGTAGGTACACAAATCAATAAAATTGATCCAATCAATAAAGGCGAATTAGTTTACACTGTAAATGCGTACGATGTAGCAATAATTGGTGAATTGTTTTTAACAGGAAAATACAATGCTGAAAGAGTTCTTGCTGTTGTAGGTTCTAAAGTAGGTAAAGCACAATACTATACTGCAAAAACAGGAGTAAATATTTCAGAAATTTTAAAAGCCTCGGATACAAATACCGAAAATACACGTGTTATTTCAGGTAATCCACTTACAGGAAAAAGTATTGGTACAGAAGGTTTTTTAAGACATTATACAACTTCCGTTACTGCAATTCCAGAAGGGAATGATTACGAATTATTTGGATGGAACAAACCAGTATTCAATAAATTTTCTATAACACGAGCTTTAACTTTTTCGTGGTTAAACCCAAAGAAAGAATACGATTTAGATACCAATACTAATGGCGAACATAGAGCGTATGTTTTAACAGGAATGTACGAACAAGTATTTCCGTTAGATATTATGCCAATGCAAATACTAAAATCTTGTTTATACAAAGATTTAGACGAAATGGAAGCTTTAGGAATGTACGAAGTAGCTCCAGAAGACTTTGCTTTAACAGAATTTGTTTGTGTTTCTAAACAACCAAATCAAGATATTATACGAAAAGGTCTGGATTTAATGATAAAAGAAATAGGATAATCATGAGTTTAAAAAATAAATTACACGAGTTAAAGTTAAAATATCAAGGAACAAAAACAGAACCATTATTTAATGCGTTCCATACCTTTTTATATACACCTAACGAAGTTACCCATTCTGGTTCAAGCATTAGAGTGGTAGATGATTTAAAACGAACGATGAACACAGTTATTATGGCTTTAGTGCCAGTGCTTATCTTTTCGATGTTTAACGCAGGATACCAACATTTTCTCGCATTAGGAGAAATAAAAAAAGTATCAGGAGGATTTTTTAGTCCTGAATTTTGGAGTTTTTCAAACTTTTCAGTAGGATTTGTAAAAATCATTCCTTTAGTAATAGTATCGTATCTTGTTGGTCTTGGCGTAGAATTTCTATTCGCAATGAAAAAAGGACACGAAGTAGAAGAAGGATACCTTGTAACAGGAATGCTTGTACCATTAATTGTACCAGTAGATATTCCGTTATGGATGTTAGCAATTGCTGTGATATTTGGTGTAGTAATTGGTAAAGAAGTATTTGGAGGTACAGGTATGAATATCTTAAATCCAGCTTTAACTATCCGAGCATTTTTATTCTTTGCTTATCCAACTTGGATGACAGGAGATAAAGTATGGGTAAATGGTCTTGTTGAAAGAGCAAAAGATGCCAATTTAGATGCTATATCTGGTGAAACAATCTTAGGAAGTTTAGCAGCAGGAAAAGAATATATGTATTCAGTAAAAGAAATGTTTTACGGATTTATTCCTGGTTCTGTAGGTGAAACATCTACTTTACTAATTTTATTAGCAGCTTTATTTTTAATTTTTTCTAAAATAGGTAGTTGGCGAATTATGCTATCTGCCGTAATTGGAGCATTATTTATGGGATTTATTTTTAATCAAATAGCACCATCATTAGAAGGAACTAAATTTTATAATTTAATGGCAATGCCATATTGGGAACACTTATTATTAGGAGGATTTGCTTTTGGAGTTGTATTTATGGCAACCGATCCAGTAACGGCAAGTCAAACTACCAAAGGAAAATGGATTTACGGATTTTTTATAGGATTAATGTCTATTATGATACGTGTGTTTAATCCTGCATATCCAGAAGGAGTAATGCTTGCAATCTTATTAATGAATGTATTTGCTCCAACTATCGATCACATTATTGTAGGTGGAAATATTAAAAGAAGAAAAAATCGTTTAAAAACGGCTTAACCATGGAAAAAAGAACAGATAAAAATTCATATACACTTCTTTTTGCAGTAGCAATGGTAGTAATTGTAGGTACATTACTTGCCTTTACTGCTCAAGTACTTAAAAGTAAAATAGAAGAAAATAGACGTATAGAAAAACAACAAAATATTCTATACGCAATGGGAGTTAACGAAAATGAAGGAACAAATGTAAATTTTATCCCTACCGATAAAGTAAATACTGTTTTTAAACAGTTTATAAAAAAACAAATAGTTATCCAAGGAAGTAAAATATCCGAAAACGATAAAGCCTATTTAATTGATGTAAAAGCAGAACAAGAATTTGCGAAAAATCCAAAAAACACCAGACGTTTGCCTTTATTTATTGGTGAAAAAGATGGAAAAACTTTTTATATAGCTCCAATTAGAGGTAAAGGACTTTGGGATGCCGTTTGGGCTTATATCGCAATGGATAAAAATATGGTTGTGCAAGGTGCATTTTTTGACCACAAAGGAGAAACTCCTGGTTTAGGTGCAAACATTACACAACGTTTTTTTATGGATGATTTTATTGGTGAACACCTTTTAGATAAAAATGGAAATTTTAAAGGAATTACCGTTTTAAAAGGAAATGCAGACCCAAAAAATGTTGATAAATTAGACAATGAAGTAGATGCACTTGCAGGAGCAACTATTACAGGAAATGGTGTTTCAGCAATGCTTAAAGATGAATTAAAATTATACGAACCGTATTTTAAAAACTTAAAATAATTATGGGACTTTTAACAAAAAAAGACGCAGCCTTAATCAAAGATCCATTATTCGATAACAATCCTATTACTGTACAAGTACTAGGTATTTGTTCCGCTTTAGCAATTACAGCAAAATTAGAAGCAGCTATTGTAATGGCAATATCTGTAATGTTTGTACTAGCTTTAGGTAATGTTGTTATCTCTTTAATGCGAAACATTATTCCTTCTAAAATACGAATTATCGTACAGTTAGTTGTAGCTGCTGCATTAGTAATAATTGTAGATTTAGTATTAAAAGCATACGCATATAATTTAAGTAAAACTCTATCGGTTTTTGTAGGATTAATTATTACAAACTGTATTATTATGGGTCGTTTTGAAGCTTTTGCTTTAGCAAACTCTCCATGGCGTTCCTTTCTAGATGGCTTAGGTAATGCTGCTGGTTACGGAATTATATTAGTAATTGTAGCATTCTTTAGAGAACTATTAGGTACAGGTGATTTATTAGGACTAGGACAAAAATTTATGGGACATCCTTTATTAGGAAATCCTATTCCTGGAGAAATGTCAGGATTATATGCTCTTGGTTATGAAAATAACGGATTTATGTTATTATCACCAATGGCTCTAATTGTATTAGGAATTGTTATTTGGGTACAACGTAGTAAAAACCCTAAATTAAAAGAAGATTAAAAGTTAAGAGTAAATCTTAAATAACTTTATAAGATAAAAAAATGGAATATTTAGAATTATTTTTTAAGTCCATCTTTATGGACAACATGGTATTTGCAACCTTCTTAGGAATGTGTTCATACCTTGCCGTTTCTAAAAAAGTAAGTACAGCTGTTGGGCTTGGTGCAGCAGTAGTATTTGTATTAGCAATTACCGTTCCTTTAAACTGGTTGCTAGATACGTACATATTAAAAGCTCATGCTCTAGTATGGTTAGATGGTAATTTACGTACACCTGAACTTAGTGCATATTACGATTATGATTTAAGCTTTTTATCGTTTATTTTATTTATCGCAACGATTGCAACTATGGTACAATTAGTAGAAATTATCGTAGAAAAATTCTCACCATCTTTATATAATTCACTTGGTATTTTCTTACCATTAATTGCTGTAAACTGTGCAATTTTAGGAGGTTCTTTATTTATGCAATCTAGAGAAATTCCAACATTTGGTATGGCAACTGTTTATGGAATTGGTTCTGGTATCGGATGGTTTTTAGCTATCGTAGCAATTGCTGCAATTAGAGAAAAAATACGCTATTCAAACGTACCAGCTCCTTTAAGAGGATTAGGTATTACTTTTATTATTACAGGACTAATGGCAATTGGTTTTATGAGTTTTGGAGGTATGCTTACTGGCGGAAGTAAAAAGAAAGCTAAAAAAGAAACTAAAATTGTTAAAATAGAAAAAAAAACAGACGCTATTCAAAAAAAAATAGCTAAAAATAACGAAAAAGTAAATCAATAATGATAATAGCAGTAAGCACACTTGGAACCATTGTAGCAACGGTAATTTCTTTTTTAATCGTTACCTTATTTTTAGTTGCTATTTTACTATATGTAAAGCAAAAATTAGCTCCATCAGGACCTGTTAAAATAAAAATTAATGGCGAAAGAGAAATCGAAGTTCCTTCAGGTAGTTCGCTTTTAACAACTTTAGGAAATGCTAAAATATTTTTACCTTCTGCTTGTGGAGGTGGTGGATCTTGTATTCAATGTGAATGTCATGTTAAATCTGGAGGTGGTGA
>CAMZLT010000087.1 GCA_947311745.1 uncultured Flavobacteriaceae bacterium
ATTGCTTGTGTTTGTGAGTTGAACGAAGGTACTTTGTAAGTAAGCATTTGTTCTACTTGTACTTTACCACTTTTTGCAAGTTCTTTTGAGCTAATATTGTCAATAGGAACAGGAGAGTTTAGTACAGTTCTTGGTTTTGCACGGTTACCAGTAATTACAACTTCGTCTAAAGCAAGACCTTGAGCCATAACTACATCTACTACAGCAGAGCCATCCATTTTTTTAGTTACAGATTCGTAACCTACAGATGAAAATTCTACTTCGTTACCTTTGGTTACTGTAATTTCGTACTTTCCGTCAAAATCGGTTGTTGTACCATTACTGGTTCCTTTTACAACTACAGATGCACCATCTATAGGTTGTCCGTCAGCATCTTTTACTGTTCCGGATACTTTGTACTGTGCCATTGCAGTGAACGACAGCATAACAAAAGCTAATAATAATGTAATTTTTGTTTTCATAAATAAAAATTTGGTTAATAATTGTTTTAATAATCAGTCAAATATATATTTATTTTTAAAACATATTGTAATTTTTGTTACAAAAAATTTTTTTTACAAAATTTCTTACAAAATACACATGCTTTTATTGATGTAATAAATAGTTAGTATGTAGTATATCTTGTCAAAAATGATAATTAAAATTTTATCCAGTAACAATTTAAAAATGAATTATTTATCTATTTTAAAACTCTTGTAATAATTGTACCTTTATTTCCGTTTGGGTTTTCAATTTTAAGAATATTAGAAATTGTTGGTGCAATATCTATAACAGGAATAAATTTTTTGGTAACTCCTTTTTTAATTCCAAAACCATAAAAAATTAATGGAATATGTGTGTCATAACTATAACCTGTACTGTGTTCGGTTCCTTTTTTCATGTACGAAACAGTATTTGGTTGCGGAATTAATAATACATCACCAGATATTTTTTGGTTGTAACCGTTTTGGGTGTATTTTACTATTTGCTCATTAAAATTACCAGTTTGCATATCTTTTGCAGTGAAACATTTAGAAATTCCTTTATAATTTATACTGTTTTCAACTAGGTAATTGGCTAATTTGTTCGGCTTAATTTTTAAACGTTTTAGTTCGTCTTTGTTAAAAAATATTTGATAGTTTGAAATATTTTCGATCAAATTTTTTGAATGGTATTTTTTATCAGTAAGTGTATTTATATATTTAGTAAAATCTTTTAAATCGAAAAAATGACTTGGTATTTTTAAGGATTTTAAATACGGTAATGTTGGTAAAGCACCATGGTCAGCTGTTAAAAATAAGGTGTATTTGTTTTGCCCTATTTTTTTATCTAAAAAACTTAATAAATTGGCAAGATCTTTATCTAATCGTATATATGCATCTTCAACTTCTTTAGAATCGACACCAAATTGATGTCCGATATAGTCTGTTGCAGAAAAGCTGATACTTAAAAAATCGGTGTATTTATTTTTTCCTAATTTTTCGCCTGTAATGGTTGCTTTTGCAAATTCTAGTAATAATGTATTAGCACTTGGTGTAAAATTTATTAAACTAAAATCTTTTTTCTTTTTATACATTTCAGCAATGGAATGTGTAAAGGTAACATCCTTTTCGCCTTTTAATTTTTTTTCAAAAGTATTATGGTCGGAAATACTTTCGGTATAGTCCTTAATATTATATAAGGTATTCCAATCTTTTTTTAAATAACTGTCTGGTAAATTTTTGTTGTTGAAAATAGTTACCCATTTTGGTAATTTATCCATATAAAAGGAGCTAGTTATAAATTTACCGTTTCCTTTTGAATTAAACCAATATGCAGCATTTGCAGTATGCCCGATTGGTAAAATAGCACTTCTATCTTTCATACTAATACCAATAGTTTTTCCTTTACCAACTTGAGCAAGATGTAGTTGATCTGCAATAGTGGTTACTTGTAAACGATACGGACTTTTTTCTCCACCAATATTTCCACCAATGGTATGGTAATTTTTATCGTTAACACAATAAATAGTTTTCTTTAATTTTTTATCGTACCAATTATTTGCAATAATGCCATGGATACTTGGTGTTGTTCCTGTAAATATAGAAGAGTGCCCAACAGCAGTATGTGTTGGTGTGTAATTTAGATGTACATCCTCTAAAACGTGCCCATTTTCTAAAAGTCTTTTAAATCCGGAATTGCCAAATTTACCATAAAATCTATGTAAGTAGTCGTATCTCATTTGGTCAACTATAATTCCTACTACTAATTTTGGTTTGTCTGTTTTAAAATTTTTATTTGCAGATGTAAACGAATTTTGAGCAGAACATTGCCAAAATAAGATAGCAGAGAATAGGATAAAAAATAGTTTTTTCATTATAAAAAATTAAGATTTCAAAGGTACGTAAAATTTAAAAAAGAAAATATTTTATAAGATATTAAAATGCTTCGTTTAGTTTTTATATTTTAGCACTTTATTATGAATTATATTGAACACATAGGAAAGTATTTTACCATGCTTGGGCAGGTTTTTAAAAGACCACAAAAAATGCGTATTTTTAAAGAAGCATTGTTTAGAGAATTAGATGATTTAGGTAATAAATCACTAGGAATATCTGCTTTTATTGCTTTTTTTGTTGGCGGTGTTGTAGCGATTCAGACAGCTTTAAATGTAGATAATCCAATGATACCGAAGTATTTAATTGGTTTTGCTACTAAGCGTTCTATTATTTTGGAGTTTGCTCCGACTTTTGTGTCGGTTATTTTGGCAGGAAAAGTGGGGTCATTTATTACATCAAGTATTGGTACAATGCGTGTAACCGAACAAATAGATGCTTTAGAGGTAATGGGAATTAATTCGCTTAATCATTTGGTTTTACCTAAAATTTTGGCAACAGTGTTTTTTTATCCGTTTATTATTTCCATTTCGATGTTTTTAGGAATTTTAGGAGGATATGTTGCAGGAATGTTAACTGGTTTATTTTCGACAGTAGATTATATTGATGGTATTCAATTAGAATTTAATCCGTATTTTGTAAAATATGCTTTAATTAAAACTATGGTATTTGCATTTGTTATTGCAACAATTCCTTCGTATCATGGTTATTATGTTAAAGGGGGAGCTTTAGAAGTAGGAAGAGCAAGTACACAAGCTGTAGTTTGGACAAGTGTAGTGATTATTGTTTTAAATTATTTCTTAACACAGATATTATTAAGTTAAACCAAAAATATGATAGAAGTAAAAAACATACATAAGTCTTTTGGTGATGCACATATTTTAAAAGGAATATCTGCTGTTTTTGAAAAAGGAAAAACAAGTTTAATTATTGGGCAAAGTGGTTCGGGAAAAACTGTTTTTATTAAGACTTTATTAGGTTTGTTTCAGCCTGAAGAAGGAGATATTTGTTATGACGGAATTAATTATAGGAGTATGAGTACCGATCAGCGTAGAGATTTACGTAAACAAATCGGAATGGTTTTTCAAGGTTCTGCATTATTTGATTC
Source organism: uncultured Flavobacteriaceae bacterium (assembly GCA_947311745.1). GTDB lineage: Bacteria > Bacteroidota > Bacteroidia > Flavobacteriales > Flavobacteriaceae > S010-17. The sequence goes on from CAMZLT010000087.1 coordinate 3,463, forward strand.
CGCAACGGTTGCTGAAAATGTAATGTTTCCGTTAAAAATGTTTACCGAACAACCTTTAAGTGAAATGTTAGATCGTGTAAATTCCGTTTTGAAACGTGTCGATTTAGTAAATGCGAACGATAAATATCCAGCTGAATTATCTGGAGGAATGCAAAAGCGAGTAGCAATCGCTCGTGCAATTGTAATGAATCCAAAATATTTATTTTGCGATGAACCAAATTCAGGATTAGACCCAAGAACAGCTATTTTAATTGATAATTTAATTCAAGAAATTACCGATGAATACAATATTACTACAGTAATTAATACACATGATATGAATTCGGTTATGGAAATTGGTGAAAAGATTGTTTTTTTGCGTAATGGTCTTAAAGAATGGGATGGTACAAATAACGAAATATTTATTACCGAAAATAAAGCAGTAACTGATTTTGTATATTCTTCAGAATTGTTTAAAAAAGTCCGTAAAGCATATCTTTTAGAGCGAGAGGGAAAAATATAAAGATAAATCTGTCGGTCCTTCAAGGGTTTCTTTTATGATTTCTTTATTTTTAACATGCCATTTTACTAAGGAAATTTCAAGGTTTTCTATTTCAATTCCAATAATGGATTTAGGATGCACACAACTACCATCGTTAAAATAGGGTACTTCGTTTGGTAGCGGGAATTTTGGTCTGTGCGTGTGTCCTGCAATTACTATTTGATGGTTGTTTTTTACAATCCACTTTTTTAAATTCCGTTCTACTTTAATAGAATTTTTGTAATTTTTTGCAGGACTGGTTGGGTCTTTTATAGCAAATGTTTTTTGTAAGGGCATCCAGAGATAGCGTACTAAAAACCGATTAAATTTCCACATACTATAATTCATAAAATCCGCTTGATGTCCGTGTATTAAAAAGATGGATTTATTTGTACCATCGATGTCTAAGAGCAAACTTTCTTTGAAATCTACATTAAAAAGTAATTTTTTATCTTTGGATTGCTTGTCTGTAAAAAAACGATTTAACATTTTTTCTACTACATTTTTATCTTTAAAAACCATATCATGGTTTCCCCAAAGTAGGTGTAATCGTTTTTGTTTGTGAAATTTTAATTGTAAATCAAATATTTCTTTATACGTATTGTAAATTGGTTCAAACGATTTATTTTCCCAAAGTTCTACACCATCGCCAAGTTCAAAATAAATAAAATCATTTTGGTAATAATGTTCTAGTGCATATTTGTAGATAGCAACATTATGTACAAAATCATCGGCATAACTATTATCGCCTTTGTGCATATCGCTAAAGAAAATTAATTTTGAATCGCGATTGATACAAATGTTTTCGGCATTTTTAAAGGCTCTAGAAAGTATGTTGTGCGTAATACTCAAAATTGTTTTTGCTGCAAGATATTATTTTTTGCAGAATATTTATTACAACCTTTCCGAAATAATAGATTTAACGCAATCTGGATTTAGCAAAGTAGAGATATCACCTAGATTTTCCATGTCATTGGAAGCAATTTTTCGTAATATTCTACGCATAATTTTTCCAGAACGTGTTTTAGGTAAACCTGTTACAAATTGAATTTTATCGCATTTTGCTATTGGTCCGATTTGTTTGGAAATAAGATTATTTATTTCTTTTTTTAGTGTGTCATCACCAATTACATTATCATACAGAATTACATACGCATATAATGCATTTCCTTTTATATCGTGTGGATAACCAACAACGGCACATTCTACAATTTTTTTATGTTCGTCTATGGCGTTTTCTATTGGAGCAGTACCTAAATTGTGTCCTGAAACAATTACTACATCATCTACACGACCAGTAATTCGGTAAAAACCATTTTCATCGCGTAATGCACCATCACCAGTAAAGTATTTACCTTTAAATGTAGAAAAGTAGGTTTCTTTGTATCGTTGGTGATTTCCGTAGATAGTTCTTGCAATAGATGGCCAAGGAAATTGAATTGCTAAACGACCTTCGGCAGGATTAGTTTTGATTAATGCACCATTTTCATCTAATAAAACAGGTTGTACACCTATCATTGGTAGAGTTGCAAATGTTGGTTTTTGTGGTGTAATTCCTGCTAGAGATGCAATCATCATTGCACCAGTTTCGGTTTGCCACCAAGTGTCAACAATCGGACATTTTCCTTTTCCGATATGCGTATCGTACCAATGCCATGCTTCTTCGTTTATTGGTTCGCCTACGCTTCCTAAAACTTTTAAGGAGGATAAATCGTGTTTAGTAACGAGTTCTAACGGAAATTTTTCTAATGCTCTAATTGCTGTTGGAGCAGTATAAAATTGATTCACTTTGTGTTTTTCAACAACTTCCCAAAAACGTCCTCCGTCAGGAAAAGTAGGGATTCCTTCAAACATAAGTGTAGTTGCACCTTGTAAAAGTGGTCCGTAAACAATATAACTATGTCCTGTAATCCAACCAATATCTGCGGTACACCAATACACATCGTCTTTTTCGTATTGAAATACATTTTGAAAAGTAAAAGCAGTATTTACCATATAACCAGCAAAAGTGTGTACCATTCCTTTTGGTTTTCCTGTTGAACCAGAAGTGTATAAAATAAATAGCATATCTTCGGCGTCTATTATTTCTGCTTGGCAAGTTTCGGAAGCATTTTTAACTTCCTCATGCCACCATTTTTGATTTTTGGTTAAGGTAATGTCGGAATTTATTCGTTTTAAAACAATTGTAGTTTCGATACTTGAACTCATTTCTAGAGCTTGGTCTGCAATGGATTTTAAATCGATGGTTTTACTACCTCTAAAAGCACCATCTGCAGTTAATAAAATAGAACATTTTGCGTCGTCAATTCTACTAGCTAAGGCTTTAGATGAAAACCCTGCAAATACAACAGAGTGTACAGCACCAATTCTAGCACAAGCTAAAACGGCAATAGCAAGTTCAGGTACCATTGGCATATATAGGCAAATTCTATCGCCTTTTTTTGCACCATTGTTTTTTAAAACATTGGCAAATTGCGATACTTTTTTATGTAATTCGTTGTAGGATAGGTGTATTGCTTTGTCTTTAGGGTTGTTTGGTTCCCAAATAATCGCAGTTTTTTTGCCAATTGTTTCTAGGTGTCTGTCTAAGCAATTTTCGGTAATATTTCCTTTAGCACCTTTAAACCATTCTATTTTCGGAATTGTAAAATCATATTCAACTACACTATTCCATTTTTTATGCCAAGTAAAATTATTGGCTATTTCTCCCCAAAATTTTTCAGGATTTTCAATAGATTTTTTATAGTAATCGTGGTATTGTTTTTCTGATTTTATTTTTAATTCCATATTTTAAGGTTTAGTTGTTTAATGCTTTGTTTTCTTCTTCGGTTAATAATCTTGAATGAATGATAAATCGCAACCCTAAAGGTATCTCTAAAGAAAAGCTAGAACCTCGACCTTCGGTAATATCAACGGTAAGAAAGGTGTGTTTCCAGTATTCAAACTGTTCTTCGTTCATGTAATAGTTTACGCCTTCGAGTTGTCCTAATAGAATATCGCTATCGTCTAAATACATATCCTCTTTTTCAAAAATCATAGGAGCAGAGCCATCACAACAACCACCA
>CAMZLT010000088.1 GCA_947311745.1 uncultured Flavobacteriaceae bacterium
TATCTCAAATTGACTATCTATTAAATGAGTTAATAGCTCTTTAAAATTAGCAAAAAAAATATTTGGAGACATCTTATCTTGAAAACAGTCGGTTATTCCTACTAATTCTAAATCTTTTTCTACCTGTTTTATTAATTTTTGGAATAAATTCTCTTCCGAAACTACGGTTAATAAAGTATCTTTATGCTGAATTTTAGCAAAATTCATTATACAGAACGTAAATTTAACGATTTTCCTAATTGTTCAAACGCCATTTTTGCATCACTTGACAAACTTGTCTTGTGTAAATCGGAAATTGCTAAATCAGAATATTTTTTAATTTCACTTTTTACCACATTAGGAATTCTATATTTAACATATAAGGCTGTTATTTCTTTAATTTTACTTTCAGAATCCTGTTCAGTAGAAAACCATTTATCCAATATTTTTTTATCTGATTCTGAAATTACTTCTAACAGTTTTAAGTATAAAAATGTTTTTTTATTTTCAATAATATCTCCTCCAATGCGTTTTCCAAATGTTTTTTGATTACCAAAAGTATCTAAAAAATCATCTTGCAACTGAAAAGCAATTCCTAAATGTAAACCAAAATTATAAATAGCATCTTTATCCATATCCGAAGACTTTGCAATTATTGCTCCTATTTTTAAGCTACACGCTAATAAAACTGCTGTTTTAAAAGTTATCATTTTAAAATATTCAGGCAATGTAACATCAATTCGTGTTTCAAAATCTATATCGTACTGTTGCCCTTCACAAACTTCTAAAGCAGTTTTATTAAAATTTAGCATCAACTCCTTATATATATCCGAATCATAATTCTCTAAATACTTATAGGCTAAAATTAGCATGGCATCACCAGAAAGAATTCCTGTATTTTCATTCCATTTTTTATGCACCGTTTTTTTTCCACGACGAATATCTGCTGCATCCATAATATCATCGTGCAGCAAGGTGAAATTATGAAATATCTCTATTGCTAAACCTGCCGAAAGTGCATTTTTATAATCCGAACCAAACAAATCACAACTTTGTAAACACAAAACTGGTCGCAATCTCTTCCCTCCTATTTCTAAAATATACTTTATTGGTTCGTATAAATTTCGTGGTTCAACTACCTTTATTTCCTTTGCTAAATAGTCTAATAAATGCTTTTTGTATGTTGCTAAATCCAATATTTTAAATTTTACACAAAGATAATTTATTATTTTTAAGTACGCTTATTTTACTTACTTTTGTGTAAATTTTAGACTCATGAAAATTATATGTATCGGAAGAAATTACGCAAAACATATTGCCGAATTACAAAACGAAAGACCTACAGAACCTGTTATTTTTTTAAAACCTGACTCTGCTATTTTAGCAAATAAAATGCCTTTTTTTATACCTGATTGGTCTAATGGTATTCATTATGAAGTAGAAATTTTAGTAAAAATAAATCGTGTTGGTAAATATATAGACGCAAAATTTGCTTCTAAATATTATAACGAAATTGGCTTAGGTGTTGACCTAACAGACCGAGAGTTACAAAGTAAACTAAAAGAAAAAGGCTTACCTTGGGAAAAAGCAAAAGCCTTTGACGGCTCGGCTATTATTGGTAATTTTTACGATAAATCGGAATTCGATTTAGAAAATTTAAATTTTTCTTTACAGATAAACGAAAATCTTGTTCAAAACGGAAATACAAAAGCTATGCTTTGGAAAATTGATGAACTAATTGCGTATGTTTCGCAATATTTTACCTTAAAAAAAGGCGATATTATTTTTACAGGAACTCCGCAAGGCGTTGGACAAGTTTTTGAAAACGACATTTTAACTGGTTTTATCGAAAGCAAAGAAGCATTTTCGGTAAAAATTAAATAATCTAACTTATTTTAAACCATAATGTTTCATTAAAATTTTCTCGTAAAATCTATCGGATAATAATCGTTTAATATATATTGCATAGCGTTGCATAAATGTACCTACACGATACCTAACTTTAGGTTTTTTAGTTTGAATGATTTTATAAATTGCCTTTGCCATAATTTCAGGTTCCAAACCTTCATCTACCTCATCGTCGATTTGTTTTAAAACTTTTTTGTAATGCTTTTTATAATTAGAATTAGCAAAAAGAGGCGTGTGATAGCGTCCTGCGGTAATATTTGTAGCAAAATCTCCTGGAGCAACATCCACAACGGTAATTCCGAATTGCTTGGTTTCTAAACTCAACACTTCGGATAATATAGAAACTGCCGATTTTGAAGCAGAATACAAACCACGATATGGCAACCCCATATAACCTGCAATCGAACTAATATTTAAAATTAAACCATTTTTTTGCTTTCGCATTATTGATATTACACCTTTACAAACGTTTATTACACCAAAAAAATTAGTATCAAAAGCTTTTTTTATTTCATCTAAAGGAGTTTCCTCCACAGGACCAGTAATTCCTTTACCTGCATTATTGATTAAAATATCTAATCTGCCTTCAATTTTAACAATTTCAGAAACAGCAGTTTCAATAGATAAAACATCCGAAACATCTAAAGCTAAAAGTGTAAAATTACTAGTGTATTTATCTGGATTTCGGCTTGTTCCGTAAACAATTAATCCTTTTTTTTGTAAAAAATCACCAATGGATTTTCCTATTCCTGAGGATGCTCCTGTAATTAAAACTACTTTTTTATTCATTTTTCAAAAATACTAAAAAGAAGTGAAAATACAACGAAATATACGAGCATAAAAAATGGCAAGCTACCTACATCACACCGCTACAACCTTTTACCTTTGCTGCGTTCCCGCCCTGGAGGATTCAAAGGGAGCTGGTTGTGTAGGACTTGCCGCTGCAAAAATACAAAGCTATTTTTAATCTACAAGAAAAAATGTAACTTATTTTTCTTTTTTTATACTTATCAAATATAATTAGTATTTTTGTATAACTTTAAAATCAAACTTTATGGAAAATAAAAAATTTATACCACATGCAGTAAAATGGGGAATCATATTAGGAGCATCAAGAGTCTTATTAGATATAGTACTCAAAATAACAGATGCAAACGCATTATTGTTTAGTATGAGTTCTATTATAGGGTTTGTTATTGAAATAGTTTTGATATTTATAGCTATTAAAATCTACAGAGATTCAGAAAATAATGGACAACTAGTTATTACCGAAGCAATAAAAATTGGTGTTATTATGATGCTACTTACGGGAGCATTATATTTTGTATCTTCTCAATTTTTCATGCCTGAATTTGCTATAAATAAATCTATGGAAGTTTTAGAGAACTACAATCCTGAAATGGCTGAAACCATGGCTGAAAACATTGATAAAGCAACAGAAAATCCAAAATATATTTTAAGTTTTTTTACAACCATTTTATGGTTTTCATTTTTAGGATTATTAGTTTCTTTAATTTCTGGGTTAATATTGAAAAAAGAAGAACAATACATCTAAAATCATGAATATATCCGTAATAATACCGCTACTTAACGAAGCGGAATCTTTACCAGAATTACACGATTGGATTGCAAAAGTTATGCAATCCAATTCGTATTCTTATGAAATAATTTTTATAGACGACGGTAGCACGGATGACTCTTGGGAAATTATTAAAAAACTTGCTAAAAAAAACAGTACCGTTAAAGGAATACAATTTCAAACAAATTTTGGAAAATCACAAGCACTTCACGCTGGTTTTAAACAAGCTAAAGGTGATGTTATTATTACAATGGATGCAGACTTACAAGATAGTCCTGACGAAATACCAGAATTATACTCCTTAATCATTAACGAAAAATATGATTTGATTTCTGGTTGGAAAAAAAAGCGATACGATTCTAAAATTAGAAAAAACATACCATCCAAATTATTTAATGCTGCTGCAAGAAAAACTTCTGGTGTTAAACTAAACGATTTTAATTGTGGTTTAAAAGCCTACAAAAAAGAGGTTGTAAAAAATATTGATGTGTATGGTGAAATGCATCGATATATTCCTGTATTGGCAAAAAATGCTGGTTTTAATAAAATTGGCGAAAAAATAGTACAACACCAAGCACGAAAATATGGTACTACCAAATTTGGAATAGAGCGTTTTTTTAACGGCTTTTTAGACTTAATAAGCATTTGGTTTTTATCAAAATTTGGCAAACGTCCGATGCATTTGTTTGGTTTACTTGGTAGTTTTATGTTTTTTATCGGTTTTTTCTCGGCAATTTATTTAGGAATTGATAAATTATTCTTTCACAAAACGGCAAGATTAATTACAGAAAGACCTTTCTTTTATATCGCTTTAACTGCTATGATTCTTGGCACACAATTATTTTTGGCTGGTTTTATTGGTGAGATAATTCTTAGAAATAATTCTAATAGAGAACGATATAAAATTAAAGAAATATTTTAAGCAACGTACTACTTAAATTTAATATATATGTATTTTTTTATAAATTATCTCCATTCATTCTTTTGATTATTTTATAGTATTACAAGTATTCTACTAATTCCAAAAAGGATTGCAAATAAAAAGGTGCTTAATGCTAATTTTTTTAATTCTGGATCTAATAACCGTGGTTCGGAGTTTGAATGCACTCGTTTTAAGTGTAAAAAAACGGGTAAAAATGCAAAAATATATACATAATTAAAAAAATTACGATCATTTAAAAAGCTAAAAATTAGTATTGTAACAAAACTTCCGATTATTAATAAATTGTGATATTGCTTAGCTTTTTTACTTCCTATTTTAACTACTATAGTATTTTTATTAGAAATTTTATCGTTTTCAATATCACGCATATTGTTAAGATTTAAAACACCAACACTTAATAAACCTATCGATATTGCAGGTAAAAAAATGGTGTAATCTATCTGTTTGGTGTATAAAAAATACGAACCACAAACACTTACTAATCCAAAGAATAAAAAAACAAAAATATCACCAAGTCCACTGTAACCATAAGCATTTTTTCCCATAGTATATTTAATTGCAGCAACAATACTAAAAACACCTAATGTTAAAAAAGTGATACTATATATAAAATTTTCTTTGCCAAAAGACACATAAATTAAAGCCAAGGCTATAAAAAAAGTTAGCACAGCAGTACTAATTATTGCTATTAGCATTTGTTTTTTTGTAATTGCACCTGTTTGGATAGCTCGTTTAGGACCAATTCTATTTTCGTTATCTGTTCCTTTTACACCATCACCATAATCATTTGCAAAGTTAGAAAGCACTTGAAATCCGATAGTGGTACATAGTGCTAAAATAAATATGGTGTAATTTAGGTATCCTTGAGAAAAAGCGAGAAAAGAACCAAGTAAAATTCCAGAAACGGAAAGAGGCAAGGTTCGCAATCTAGCTGCTTGAATAAAATTTTTAATCATTATTCTATAAATTCCATTTTAACGATTTCTTTTTGCATGTAATATTCTTTCATTTTAGGAATATAGCATTCGGTATTTACGAACTCAATTTTCACCTTTCTACCAATTACAGCTTTTTCGTTTTCAATAATTTTATCGGAGCCTTCAAAATTTCTAAGCCAAATGAATCTTTGCTTTTTATTATTCGAATCTATTATGGTTATGTAGCTAATATCACCATCCGAAATAGATTTAATTACTCCTGAAACAATAGTAAGCTTAACAGCTGAATCATCGTGCCGATCTGTTGTCGCTTCATCTATAAATGTCATAAAAACTTCCGGACATATTACAGCCATTTGAACACCTACTTTTTCTCCTAGTGCTCTACCACTTTGATAATCGTTCATTTTAAAGTGTAAATTTGCTTTTTCAAATTTAGCTTTATTTTTTCCTAAACTATTTAGCATACATATACCAAGATTTGTTTTGATTTCTTCTTTCGTTTTATCTAAACCTTTTTTATTAATGCATTCGCAGGTTTCGGTTGCTAAAATTTCGTATGCTTCCTCTTCTGTTTGTGCAGAAAGGCTTGTAAAATTTAAGATAACGATTAATAGAGTAATTTTTTTTAACATAATTTTTATTTTATAAATGCTAATTTTACAATTTCTTTTAAGGTGTAATATTCTTTCATTTTAGGAATATAGCATTCTATATTTTGATAGTAGATTTTTACTTTTGTATCTATAAGTACATCA
>CAMZLT010000089.1 GCA_947311745.1 uncultured Flavobacteriaceae bacterium
AGATTTAATTATGAAAACCCTATATTTGTAATGAATAAATTATTGTTTAACCAAAAGTTGCATTTGTGACTTGAATCTTGCAATACAATAAAAACCTTAAAACAAAAAATCAAAAATATAGTTAACAAAAATATAAAAGAAGAAATTACTTATAAAAAATATAAAATTGAAAAAACAGCTGATACAATTTATATGATTGCCGAACTAAATGATGAAAATTTAAAAGACACCTTAATTGATGCCGATGTAAATGAAATTATTACAGCTGGAAATTATAAAAAGGCTATTATAAAACAATCTTTGTTTAATCACGGTATCTCAAAAGTATTAGACGAAATCATGCAATATAATGAATATAATGAATTTTATAAAATTGATTTATCTAAACAAGAAAACAGCCATTTACGAAACAAAAATTTTGATCAATTATTAATAACTCTAAGAAAACAAGGAATTCTTTTAGTTGGCATTCACATTGTTTTTCATGATGAAAACGACAACATTATCATCGATCAGAGTATAATTAAAGAATTATTATTAAAAGAAGAAGCTAAAGGTATAAACCGCGATATCATAATAAACCCAACTAACGAAATAGAGTGCAGTAGGTTAGTAGATGAAGACGATCATTTAATCGTTTTAGCAACAAATATTGAACAATTAAGAAGAGGAATTAAAAATATTGTTTTCTAATATTTACACCCTCTATATTGATAGCATCATCTAAACAATTTAGGCAGACAAACCCAATTGTAATAATTTACTACATTTTAGATTATGTTATTCAAAATCAACCGTTTTAACAGTACATTGTCTCGCTTGGATATAATCGTGTTCGCATACATCCATTAAATAATCCACGACATAATCAAAAGTGTTTACATAGTCATTAAACAAAATAATTTCGTGTTGTGGTACTTTTTGCCCCAGTACATCGACATCTAATTGTTCTTAAATTTTTTCTTTTGTACTCATAATGCTAAATTCTTAAAACGTGCTTAATATACAAAAAAATAACCAATTTACTTTTTATCCTTTGCTTTTATCAAAATGTATTTATTTTTTTGAGAGTTCAAAGTAAAAACACTGTCATATATAGAATACGACGAGTATTTTTAATATTGAAATCGTGAAAATAGAATAATTTAGATGTTTTGTATAACTCTCAAACCTCACCATACCTAAAACAATCGGTTGTATGATCGTTTACCATTCCTGTTGCTTGCATAAAGGCATAGCATATTGTAGAACCAATAAATTTGAATCCTTTTTTCTTTAACTCTTTACTCATTATATCGGATATTTTGGTTTTTGCAGGAACTTCACTAGTTGTTTTAAAACAATTTTGAATGGGTTTATGGTTTACAAAACCCCAAATATATTTTGAAAAACTTCCGTATTCTTTTTGTATTTCTAAAAACAATTTAGCATTGGTAATCGTTGCATTAATTTTAAGTTTATTTCGTACAATTCCGCTATTTTGTAGCAGTTCATCTATTTTTTCTTGTGTGTATTTTGCAATTTTTTTGGCGTCAAAATTATCAAATACTTTTCTATAATTTTCTCGCTTATTTAAAATAGTTGACCAGCTTAAACCTGCTTGTGCACCTTCTAAAATTAAAAATTCAAATAATAATCTATCGTCAAAAATGGGATTTCCCCATTCTGTATCGTGGTATTTTTTTTCATTTTCGGTTTTTTCAGACCAAGTACATCTTTTTTTCATTTTTTTATAAATTATTGAAACAAATAGGTTGCTGTATTTATTTTGTTTAAACTAAAGTAACCATACGGATAATTATCTGCTTTGGTTGTATTGATTATATTACCCTTTACATTAATCGGAGGAAGTGCAAAAGGACCAAAATCGGTATCTGCTTGTTGCTGCAATTTTGTTATAAAGTTGAAGTATCTTTCGGATATCTTATACATTTTTATTTCAATTCTATCGTTTGCTTGTAATTCTTCATTTTCATAAAAAAGCGTAACGGAATTACCTTCTATAAAATCATCTTTAAACACATTATCTTCATAATCCGCTTGTTCGTCTTCGTTATTTTTATAATAGTTAAAAACAATACGATACCAATCGGTTTGGTTTTCAAAATCTTGAAAAATTACATTTACTTCAGGGTCTTCTACACTTAATCCATTTGTAATAGATTGTGTAACACCTTGTATTACAGGAGCATCTAACAAAGTAGAAGTTGCTTTATAAACCGCGTTATTATAACCAACTTCTAGCTCGTATGTTGTGTTAATTTCAGGAATAAAATTGCTGGTTTGGTATATTCCGTCTTGGGTTTCTGTAAAATCAAATTCTTGTTGTGTGTTTAGATTTTTTATAACCATATTTGCTCCTGTTGCAGGAATAATTTGGTTGTTATAAAACGAGGAAGTTTTGGTTAATTTAATTGTTTGTTCGTTTCCTGTTGTGCCATTTTCCCAATTTATAAGAGCTTCGATTACCAATCGTTCTCTAGCAGTTTCTAAATCTACTTTAACAACATCTTGACAAGAAATCAAGTTTAAAATATGTAAAATTGCTATTATTTTGAATACCGTATTTTTCATTTTTATTAAAATTTAAAGTTGTATGTAATTGCTGGCATAATTCCAAAAATAGAAGTTCTAATTGCTTCATTTAGATTTGTATCTTCGTTTCGAGCAAAGGTTATGGAAGCAGCATTTTTTCTTCCGTAAAGGTTATAAACACCAAAAACCCATTCGCTTTTCCACTTTCGATCCTCATTTTTTCTAGAGTTTAAAGTTGCCGAAATATCCAAATGGTGGTAAGCAGGTAAACGCTCAGCATTTCTAGTAACAAAAACAGGAACGGTATAATTGTCAAATTGATATTGACCTGATGGGAAATTCGCAGGTCGTCCTGTTTGAAAGATGAAATTTGCTCCGAAACGCCATTTTTTATTTAATTTATAGCTTCCTGTAATAGATAAATCGTGTGTTCTATCGTAAGGAGTGTTGTACCAGTTTCCGTTGTTAATTCCTGTTTCAATAGCGGTTCTACCAGTTATTTTTTGTTCGGATTTACTTACTGTGTAGCTAAACCAACCTGTAAATTTTCCTTTATTTTTTCTAAGTAAAATTTCCAAGCCATAGGCTCTAGATTTTCCTGCTAAAATTTCGGTTTCTAAATGGTTGTTTGCTATTAAATCTGCTCCATCAATGTAATCGATTCGGTTTTGTACATCTTTGTAATACGATTCTATTTCTAATGTGTACATTTCGTTTTTTATATTTTTAAAAAATCCGATAGCATATTGGTTGGATATTTGTGGTTTTATATATTTTCCGCTTGGCGTCCAAACATCTAAAGGAGTTGGTGAGTTTGTATTAGAAATCAAATGTAAATATTGGTTAATTTTTTGATAACTAGCCTTAACGGAAGTATTATCGTTTACTTGATATGCTAAGGAAAATCGCGGTTCTAAACCAGTAAAACTAGCAATAGTTTCTCCTTTTTTATAAGAAATTTCACCAATAGGATTTGCTCGTTCGTAAATATCTAAATTAGGGTTATAAACAACTGCTAAATCATCTTGATAGGTGTTTAATGTTTGTTTACCTATTCTATAAAAGGAATTAAAACGAATACCATATCTAAGGTTTAGTTTATTGGAAATTTTATGTTCTAATTCTGCATAAATTGCTGGTTCATAAGCATATTTTTTATCTAAAATATATTCATTAATTGCCGATGTTTCGCTAGTTGGTTTAATTTCGCCAGGATTAAAGTTATAATTAGTAAAACTTGCTCCGAAATTTAGTTTGTATTTTTGGTTAAAACTGTATTTTAAATCGTATTTAATATTCGTATCGATAATGCCAGAATCCCATTTAAAGTCTAACGTATTAAAAGTTAAATTGTAGTTATATTTACTATAAATAAAAGATAAATTAGAAAATAATTTTGGATTAAAAAGATGGTTCCATCTTAAATTAAAGGTATTGTTTCCGTAACTACTATCAAAAAAATTATTCAATTTAAAAGAATCTTGCCCAAAATATCCTGATAAAAATAATTTATTATTGTCGTTAATTTCGTACGAAATTTTAGAATTTAAATCGTAAAAACCAACGCGATTATCTTTTTTTGCAGCTTTTAAAAAACCATTTACATAAGATGCTCTACCTGCAAGTAAAAAAGATGCTTTATCTTTTTTTATCGGTCCTTCGATCATTAATCTGCTTGAAATAAGACCAATTCCTCCATTTATATGAAATTCTTTGTTGTTTCCGTCTTTTTGTCTAACATCTAAAACCGAAGCTACTCGTCCACCATATTTTGCAGGAATTCCACCTTTATATAAATTTATATCTTTTATAGCATCGGCATTAAAAACCGAAAAAAATCCAAATAAATGCGATGTGTTATAAATAGTTGCTTCATCTAAAAGTACTAAATTTTGGTCAGAAGCTCCACCACGAACATTAAAACCAGACGAGCCTTCACCGTTTGTTGTAACACCTGGTAATAAAGTAATTGTTTTTAAAATATCTACTTCGCCAAACACAACAGGAGCTTGTTTTATGGTTTTTACATTTAGTTTGGTAACACTCATTTGTGGTTTTTTTAGTTTTTGGCGAATTTTTAATTCTTTTCCTGAAACAACAACCTCATCTAGTGTATTTATTTCCTCCTTTATAGAAATATTTAATGTTATATTTTTTGTTAAATCAATTTTTTTTATTTTTGAAATATAACCTAAATAGCTAATTATAAGTGTGTGTTTTCCTTTAGGAAGTGTTAAACTATAAAAGCCGTATTCGTTAGTTGTAGTACCTTTTTTATAATCGCTAGTTGCAATTTCAGCACCAAATAAAACTTCGCCATTTGCTTGATCGGAAATTTTTCCGCTAATGGTAAAATTTTGAGCAATAATAAAATTTGCTAAAAGTAATAAAATACTTAAAATTCCTTTTTTAATTATTTTCATTTATAGATGTTTTGATAACTATACAAACGTATAAAATTAAATTTCCTGCAATTTTTAATATTTGTATTATTTTTAATAATATCTTTACAGAATAAGTAACAAATATAAAATTGTAATAATATTTGTAACAAAAATACAATTAAAACGTCAAGTAGATAACTATTTAAATTATTATAAAATGAAAAAATTAAATTTATCAATTATTGCCTTGCTTTTTTTAAGCATTTTTAGTCATGCACAAACAACTGCTGATGAAGTTTTGAAAAACTATTTTGAAAATATCGGAGGTGTAGAAAAACTAAATAGCTTAAAAAGTTTAAAAATGACCGCAAGTCTTAACCAAGGAGGAATGGAAATTCCTGTAACCATTTACCGAACAAAAGATGGCAAACAAGCTGTGGAAGTTAGTTTTCAAGGAATGTCTTTTAAACAAGGTGTTTTTGATGGTGAAACGCTTTGGGGAACAAACCAAATGACTATGAAACCTGAAAAAATGGATAAAGAAGCTACCGAAAACATGAAATTAGAAATAAATGATTTTCCAGATCCGTTTTTAAACTATAAAGAAAAAGGATATACGGTAGAATTAATAGGTAAAGAGGATTTTCAAGGTACAGAAACCTTTAAAATAAAACTAGTTACCGAACCAACAACCGTAGATGGTAAAAAAGAGGATTCTGTTTCGTATTACTTTTTTGATACTGAAAACTTTGTACCTATCGCTATACAATCTGAAATTAAATCAGGACAAGCAAAAGGTATGATATCTGAAACTTTATTTAGCGATTATCAAGAAGTTGATGGTCTTTATTTTCCATATTCTTTAACAATGGGTGGTGTAAAAGGACAACCAGGAGCTCCTATTAAAATAACTAAAATTGAAGTTAATCCTAAAATAGACGATGCAATGTTTGCTTTTCCTAAAGAGGAAGTAGCAAAACCAGCCCCACCTACAAAAAAATAATTTTACCATATCAATATTTATTTAAAGCATCGTAAAATTATTTAGTTTAACGATGCTTTTTTTAACTCTATATCTTATGAAATCAAAAATTTTATTAGTATTACTATTTATTAGTAGCTTTTATAGTACAAAAGCACAAAACCAAAAAATTTATTTTGGAGATTTAAAAGCAAGACATATTGGACCTGCTTTTATGAGTGGAAGAATTATTGACCTTGAAAACCATCCAACAAACAGTCGTATTATGTACGTCGGAACCGCTGGAGGAGGCGTTTGGAAATCAAACGATGGAGGTGTTAATTTTAACCCTATTTTTGACGAATATTGCCAATCTATTGGTAGTATTGAAATTGACCCAAACGACCCAGACAATACCATTTATGTTGGTACTGGTGAAATTTGGACTCGTAATAGTATTTCGGTTGGTGATGGATTATACAAATCAACTGATGGTGGTTCAAATTGGAAAAAAATTGGTTTTGAAAATTCCGAAAGAATTGCAAATATTATTGTAAATCCTAAAAATTCGAAAGAAATTTATGTTGCTGTTCTTGGTGCTCTTTGGGGAGATAGTGAAGAAAGAGGACTATACAAAACAACCGATGGAGGTATAACATGGAATAAAATTTTATATACCGATGCCAAAACAGGTTGTGCTGATTTAGCAATGGATCCTAATAATCCAAATATTTTATACGCTTCTATGTGGCAATTTCGTCGTACTGGTTGGTCGTTTACCTCTGGTGGAAACACTAGTGCTTTATATAAATCTATCGATGCAGGAAAAACATGGAACAAAATTCATAACGGTTTTCCTGAAGGCGATTTAGGACGACTTGCAATTGCTGTTGCTCCATCAAATACAAATGTTTTATATACCGTAATTGAAGCAAAAGAGGATACAAAAAAAGGATTATACAGAAGTGATGATGCAGGAAAATCTTGGAAACAATTAAACAATGATTTCGGAATAACCGTAAGACCTTTCTACTTTTCTAGAATTGTAGTAGATCCTAAAAATGAAAATATTGTAGTAAAAGGAGGATTATTTGGATCAATATCAAAAGATGGCGGAAAAACCTTTAAATCTTTGGGTTATTTACATCCAGATGTACACGACATTGTTTTTGATGTACACGATTCGGATAGAATGTACGTTGGTACAGATGGAGGTGTATATCGTTCATTAAATGGTGGTACTTCTATGGAAATCATAGAAAATTTACCAGTATCACAATTTTATCATATCAGTGTAGATAACAAAACACCATATAATATTTATGGAGGTTTACAGGATAATGGCTCTTGGTTTGGTCCTTCGTCCTCTCCTGGAGGAATTAATCCTGGTGATTGGACATCTATTGGTGCTGGTGATGGTTTTAGAGTATTAAAACATCCTACAAAAGATATTGTATATTCCGAAATGCAAGGAGCTGAAAATATTTGGCAAATTGATATTAAAAATCATAAATCAAAAACCATTCAGCCTTTAGCAGAAGAAGGATATCCAAAATTTAGATTTAATTGGAATGCTCCTATGGCAATTAGCGAAAACCAACCAGATCGTTTTTATATCGGAAGTCAATTTTTACACAAATCGGAAGATATGGGTAATACATGGACAATCATCTCACCTGATTTAACCACAAACGATCCAAATAAACAACAACAGGATAGTTCTGGTGGTTTGTCTAAAGATAATTCTGGTGCAGAAAATCACACAACCATTTTTACTATTGCAGAATCGCCTTTAGACGAAAATGTAATTTGGGTTGGAACAGACGATGGTAACGTACAAGTAACGCAAAATGGCGGAAAAACATGGACAAACACCGTTAAAAACATAAAAGGATTACCAAAAAATACTTGGTGTTATCATATAGAAGCTAGTAACTTCAATAAAGGAACTGCGTATGCTGTTTTTGACGGCCATACCATGAATGATAAAAATCCGTATGCATATAAAACTACCGATTTTGGAAAAACTTGGAAATCTATCATTTCAAAAGATGTTGTTGGATTTGTTAGAAATATTCAAGAAGATTATGTAAACGAAAATTTATTGTTTTTAGGCACTGAGTTTGGTTTATACATTACCATTGATGGTGGTAAAAATTGGACAAAATTCACAAAAAATATGCCTTCTGTTGCAGTACATTTCATTGCATTACAAAAACAAACCAACGATTTGGTTATGGGAACACATGGTAGAGGTATTATTATTATTGATGATATTTCTCCACTAAGAGAAATGAATACCGAAATACTAAAAGAAAAAGTGCATTTTTTCAAAACCAAACCATATACTATGTACGAAACTAGTAATTTTGGGGGCCATGGTGGAGAAACACAATTTGTAGGTGAAAATCCTTCTAAACAACCAAAAATTAAATATTATCTAAATAAACGACACACGTTTGGTAAAATGTCTTTAGAAATTCAAGATAATGAAGGAAATGTTTTATCCGAACTTCCTGCAGGAAAAAATAAAGGAATTAATATTGTAGAATGGAATTATAGCATGAAATTACCCAAAATTGCTAAAGGGAAAACCTTTACATACGGAGGTTTTTCTAGTCCAAATTATCCAGCAGGAAAATACAATGTAGTACTAAAGAAAGGTAAAAATACGTATAAAAGTACGATTGAATTGGTGTACGATAACACATCTGATTTAACTTTAAAAGACAGAGAATTTAAACAAAATACCATTATGAAATTGTATGATATGAATCAAGAATTGGCATATATGGTGTACGAAATGGATGCTATAATCGATTATGCAAAAGAAAACAAAAAGAGTAAAATCGTAACGAAATTAGATACTTTAAAAAATACTTTAGTAATTACAACTGGTGATAATTATGTTGGCTCTTCCGAAAAACAATTACGAGAATTATTAACCGATATTTATAGTAGAGTAATTGGTAATTACGATAAACCAACCTCAACAGAGTTGAAAAATATCGAAAAAATGGTAAAACGATTCCAAAAAGCTAAAAAAGACTATCAAAAAATTAAAAAGAAAGTCAAGTTTTTAGATAAATTGGAACTAAAAACATTTAAAGAATTTATTAAATAGTTCATTTATACCATAAATTCGCAAAGGTTTTCGTTACGAAAAGACAAAATGAGCGTTAGATTGGTGCGTATCGAAAAAACAAGTATTCCCAATAATGACACATAGTTTAGCTTTATTATAAAAATACTTTGCGAATTTAAGGTTATAAAATAGGCTGCAAAACTTGTAGCCTATTTTTAAAATTTAGATATTCCTATTCCGTAAACCTTATAAGTAAGATTGCTTTATTTTCAAGAAAATAATAACTCATTTATATCTAAATATGCTATAAAAGCTATATTTCTATAAAACAACATTAATCTCTAACTTTTACATCTGACCAACCAAAAATCACTCTGTATTCCCTAAATCATCGTATTCGTTATATAAATAATCGTGATATGGAAAACGAGTAATGTGAATTTTTTTAACCAAATCATAGGTTTTTGTTTTAAACTCCTCTAAATTTTCTTTATTTAATGCCGAAATAAATATGGTATTGCTTTCTTCCATTTTTTGCATCCATGTTTTTTTCCAATCCTCCAAAGTGTAATGTATTTTACTTCG
>CAMZLT010000090.1 GCA_947311745.1 uncultured Flavobacteriaceae bacterium
AGCTAAATGAGACGGAATAACAAAACGAGCTTTATCACCAACTTTTAACAATTGTATTCCTTCATCCCAACCAGCAATTACTTGTCCTACACCTAAAGTAAAATCGATTGGCTGTTTACGTTGGTATGAAGAATCAAATACTTGCCCATCAGGAAGCATTCCTTTATAATGCACGGAAACCGTTTGTCCTTTTTCGGCTTTTTTCCCACTTCCTTCTTGAATTATTTGATATCGTAATCCTGATTTTGTTTTTTCAAAACCAGCAGCTAGTGCATCTAAAGCAGCTTCTTGTTCTTTTTTTGCCTGTTCGATACGTTTTTCTCTTTCGCCTTCAAAGGTACGAAAAGCTTCAATTGCATGAAATTTTTCAGCATCCTCTCCAACTGCAATTATTTCAATTTCATTAATTAGATCGTCTTGTGTAATAGCATCTACAACATCTTGCCCTTCAATAACATTACCAAAAACAGTATGTTTATTATCTAACCATGGTGTTGGTGTGTGTGTAATAAAAAACTGACTTCCGTTAGTGTTAGGTCCTGAATTAGCCATAGATAAAACACCTGGTTTATCGTGTTTTAAACTACTATCAAATTCGTCTTCAAATTGATATCCTGGATTTCCTGTTCCTGTACCTTGTGGACAACCACCTTGTATCATAAAATCAGGAATAACTCTATGAAATTTCAAACCATTATAATATGGAGTGCCTTGTGACTTTGCTGAATTCTCCATATTTCCTTGTGCTAATGCTACAAAGTTACCAACTGTTCCTGGTGTTTTTTTGTACTCTAAAGCTACTAAAATATCGCCTTTACTTGTTTTAAATTTTGCGTATAATCCGTCTTTCATTTGTATAAAATTTATGATTTTGCAAAGATAGGTTTTAATTTTGAAATATTTTTTTAGTATTGATGATTTCTATGACTGAATTTCATTTATAAAAATCAATTAACAAGCCCTATCTTTAATTAGATTTATTAAGTTTTGTAATTCCTTTTTTTATCAAAATTTGAAAAAATATTGCTCCGAAAATAGCCGTTATTACATATATTCCAAACAAATACCAATCAAAGTAATTATTTTGAAATATTTTAAATGGATTTACACCAAATCTACCTATGAGTTTAGTAAAAAAAATACTTCCGAAAACGCCAATAATTGCATTACCAAGTAAACCTACGGAATAGTTATTTTTAAAATACCCAAAAACATAAGCACTTATTATTCCTATGAAAACACCAATTATAGCTATTAAAGAAGGATTCATTTTTAATTATTTTTAGTGTCCGTAATCATGATTATCTATTTTTCCCTTTAATAATCTTTTTTGTACAATTAAGTAGATAACCATTAAAATAATTCCGATAATTCCCCAAACAAAAGCAGCAGATAAGCCATACGAACTTGCTGCTGTATTATAAATTGTTAGCGATTCTATTTCTTTATGGATAGAAGGTAGTATTACAGGAAATAGAGAAGCTAAAGTACTTGTAATTCCGCCAAGAATTACCAAAGTTGATAAAATAAAACCTGTAATTTCATTTTTAAACTTCTTAATATTTAACAACCCAAACAATCCTACAAAATAAATTATCGGAAAAATTAAAAGCAATAAATGATTTTTAAAATTATCTAAAGCATTCGGATTTATTTTCACCCAAACCAATAGCGATAAAAAAGTAAGAACAATCAAAACAATAGTTAATTTAAAAATAACTTTTTTTAGTTTTTTATTTATTGAAGAATTCGTTTTATAGATAATCCAATTTGCACCATGAATAGCTAAAGTAACAACTGAAATAAAACCAATAATAACCGTAAACCAATCTAAAACCCCTGGATGCGTGGTTAAAGGACTAAAACTACTATCCCATAATGGCAAGAAAAAAAAGTGATTTTCGTATTTTGAAATACCATTTTCAAAACCTCCTAAATTTACACCTCTAACAATATTTCCTAAACCAACTCCAAAGAAAAATGCTAAAAGCAAACTAGAAACACCAAATGAGGCATCCCAAATATTTTTCCACATTTCGTAAGTAAACTGACTTCTAAATTCCAAACCAATAGCTCTAAAAACGATTAACCATAAAATGATAATTAAAGGCAAATAAAAACCGCTAAAAACCGACGCATAATACGTAGGAAACGCCATAAACAGCATACCTCCAGCTACAACAAGCCAAACCTCATTTGAATCCCAAAACAAACCAGCTGCTTTTGCGATAACTTCTTTATCGTTTTCTTTTTTGGCAAAAAATAAATGAATAATTCCTGTACCAAAATCGTAGCCATCTAAAATAAAAAAGATAGCTAAAATCACAGCAATAATAATAAACCAATATACTTCCATAATTAATGTTTTTGATTTGGACCTTGATGAATGGTTTTTCCAACCAAAACAAGAAATAATAAACCTAATAATAAATACAATGCAACAAAACCTAATAAGGTAAATAAGGTGTTTCCTGAAGAAACAGTTGGTGATACTCCATCAATTGTTTTTAATAAACCATACACTAAATAAGGCTGCCTGCCTAGTTCTGCAGTGTACCAACCTGTAATGTTTGCTATATACGGAAACGGAATCAAAAAGAACAGTACCCAAAGTAACGGTTTAAACGTATACAATTTTTTCCGCCATAAAAGGAATACAGCAAAAAACATCACAGTAATAAAAATAGTTCCTAAACCAACCATAATATGATATGAATAGTAAAGAGCAGGTATGTTACTTGGTAATTCCTCTTTTTTAAATTGATCCATTCCTTTAATTTGTTTATCCCAATCTTGATAGGTCAAAAAACTTAATACATTAGGAACAGCGATTTTATTATCTAACTTTTTTTCACACATATTTGGCTGTCCGATAAGTACAATTTCTGCACCAGCATTTTCTGTTTCAAAAATACCTTCCATTGCTGCGAAACTTGCAGGTTGAAATTTTGCTACATTTTTCGCATTCCAATCACCAGTAGGAAAAGCAACTAACAAGCTAGATGCAAGTCCGAAAATAACACCTGTTTTTAAAAACAGCTTACCATAGTTAACATTTTTATTTCGTAAAATATAAAAAGCACCAATACTAGCTACTAAAAACGATGAAGTAACCATAGATGCTAATTGATTATGTAAAAAAGCTGGTATTAACCAAGGATTTTTAAATAATTCTGAAAAATTTTGAAGGACATATTTACCATTTTCTAAAATTTCAAAACCAACAGGATGTTGCATCCAAGCATTGGTTGCTAAAATAAGGTAACCACTTGCCCAAGAGCCTAAAAACACTAAAAATCCTGTTAAAAAATGGAGTTTTTGTCCCATTAATTTTTCACCAAAAATAAAAAGTGCTAAAAAAGAGGATTCTAAGAAAAAAGAAAACATTCCTTCCATTGCAAGTGTTTGTCCGATAATTCCACCTGTAAGCTCTGAAAATTTTGCCCAATTTGTTCCGAATTGAAATTCCATCGGAATACCAGTAACTACTCCCATTGTAAAATTAACTGCAAAAATTTTCATAAAAAATTTAGCAGCATTGTTATACTCTTCTACCTTATTTCGCAAATATTTCCATTTAAAATATACAATAATCAAGGACAAACCCATTGTTAATTGCGGAAATAAATAATGAAACGTAATGGTAAAAGCAAATTGTAACCTATCGTAAAATATAATATCTTCCATACTGCAAATTTAAACATATTTTTTTGATGAAATGCTACAAATGTAACACTATAGTGTAATAAATGTTGCAATAAACTCTTTCTGCAAAAGATTAAAAAACAAATTTACATTTCTAAATAATTAATGTAAATTTGTATAATTACCAACTAAAAAATATTTCGTGCATAAAAATTACATAAACGTTATTTTACCAAGACCATTAGAAAGGTTATTTACTTACGAAATTACCCAAGCAGAAGCTTCCTTTTTAAAGGTAGGAATGCGTGTTGCTGTACCATTTGGCAAAACAAAAATATACACTGCATTAGTAAACGAAATTCACAAAAACGCACCTATTGGTTACGATGCAAAGCAAATATATCAAATTTTAGACGACAAACCAATTGTAACCGAAATACAATTAAAACACTGGAAATGGATTGCCGATTATTACCTATGTACCCTAGGTAATGTCTTACGTGCAGGATTACCATCCTTATTTTTGCTAGAAAGTGAAACCTTAGTCGTTCGTATAGAGAATTTTACCGATTATCAAAATTTAAACGACGAGGAATATTTAATTTACGAAGCCTTACAACGACAAGCTATTTTAAAGATTGATGAAGTTGTTGCTATATTAGACAAAAAAAAGATTTTGCCTATTTTAGATTCTTTAATGGAAAAAGGAGTGCTTTCCGTAAAGGAAGAAATTTACGAACAATACAAACCAAAATTAGTAGAATATGTTCGTATAAATGATACGTATAATTCTGAAAATAATTTACACGAATTATTGAATAGTCTAACAAGAGCTGCAAAGCAAAAACAAGCAGTAATGCACTATTACACGCTAGAATCAAAAACTAAAAAACCTATTAAAGTAAAGACCTTACAAGAAATTGCAAAAGTTAATAAAAATATCATTAAAGCATTAGTTACTAAAAATATTTTTGAAATTTACACCATTCAAGTAGATCGTGTTAATTTTAAAAAATCAAAAGATTCTTTAACAGAATTAACCCATTTTCAAGAAAAAGCACGCTTAGAAATAAACGAAAATTTTATAAAAAGAGATATTGTTTTATTTAAAGGTATTACCTCTAGCGGAAAAACCGAAATTTACAGCAAATTAATAAACAAAACCATAGAATCTGGTAAGCAAGTATTGTATTTAGTTCCTGAAATTGGCTTGACCACACAGTTAATTGAACGACTAAAATTATATTTTGGCGATAAAATTTCGGTATTTCATTCTAAATACTCATTAAATGAAAGGGTAGAAGTTTGGAAAAACCTACTCCATAATAAAGAAAAAACACAATTAATTTTAGGAGCAAGATCATCCATATTTTTACCTTTTACAAACTTAGGCTTAATTGTAATTGACGAAGAACACGAGCAATCATACAAACAATTTGAACCTGCACCAAGATATCACGCAAGAGATTCGGCAATTGTATTAGCAAAATTACATCAAGCAAAAGTATTATTAGGTTCTGCAACACCATCTGTTGAAAGCTACTACAATGCAAAAAAAAATAAATACGGGTTTGTACATTTAAACCGACGCTTCGGCAATGTCTTATTACCAGAAGTAGAATTGGTTGATATTAAGGAAAAATATCGCAAAAAAAGAATGACTGGAAATTTTTCGGACAAAATGATACTGTTAATTCAAGATGCCTTAGACGAAAAGGAGCAAGTAATCATATTTCAAAATCGACGAGGCTTCGCTCCTATTGTTACTTGTAATACTTGCGGTGTTTCTCCTGAATGTCCAAATTGCGATGTAAGTTTAACCTATCATAAATTTCGTAGTGAATTGCGTTGCCATTATTGCAATTATTATCGTTCTATGCCTAAGACCTGTGGTGCTTGTGGTGGCACTAGTCTTAGCACAAAAGGTTTCGGAACAGAACAAATAGAACTAGAAGTACAATCTATTTTTCCGAATGCAAAAGTTGGCAGAATGGATTTAGATACCACAAGAGGAAAATATGCGTACTATAAAATTATACAAGAATTTCAAGAACAAGAAATTGACATTTTAGTAGGAACGCAAATGTTAGCAAAAGGCTTAGATTTTGAAAATGTTTCGCTTGTTGGTGTATTAAACGCCGATAATATGCTTAATTATCCTGATTTCAGAGCACACGAACGCAGTTACCAAATGTTAGTACAAGTTTCTGGTAGAGCTGGACGCTTTAAAAAAAGAGGAAAAGTAGCCATCCAAACCTACAATCCATATCATCAAATATTGCAACAAGTAACTACAAATGATTATGATAACATGTTTAAACAACAGCTGCAAGAACGCTACGAACATAAATATCCACCTTTTACACGAACGGTTAAAGTAACCCTAAAACACAAAGATTACAACAAGGTAAATCGTGCTAGTGAGTGGTTGGTAAACTCATTACGAAATCAATTTAAAGATTCTGTTTTAGGACCTTCAACCCCATCTATCGCAAGAGTACGAAATCAATACATAAAACATATTTTAATCAAACTACCTACGAATAAAACATTAAAAAATTATAAAGAAATTATAAAAAAAATACGTCTTTCTTTTCAAGCCATTGGCGAGTTTAGAGCTGTTAGATTAATTTTTGATGTGGATGATTATTAATACCAAATTAATTTTACTATTATTTTAAAAATTATACCTTACAATACTACTATAATGCATCATAAGCAACATACAAACTTAAAAGACCTTCTTGATAATTCGGATTGGTATCATCATCAATAAAAAAGTTATAATTTATATAACCATAACCGTCATTTGCCCAATCTGTCCCCCAAGAATTCACAAATTTAAAAGCGTTTAAATCATCATCATAACCAACAATTAAAACTGCTTGCATCATATTACTATCAGGAATATTTTCATTATAAATATAAACTTCATCTGCATTTACAGGTCTTGCAAACTTAAAATCTACATCTATTTTAATTCCCATTATAATCGGAGTATTTTGTGTAAGCAAACTTTTTACTATATCTATAGTGCTTTCCGTTAAGGAATTATCACGTACATTATGATAACTTTCAATTTTATTGATATTGGCAAGTTCTAATTGCTCTGCTGTTGGTTCATTTGTACAATTATCCGCAGAATACGGAAATTCTTCCCATGTTGTAGTGCCTGTATATTTTAGATTATATAAAGCATCTTCTATTGAAATACCTTGGTTACAATTATCGTTTGTTTTGGTTTGCTTATAAATAAACGAAGGACTCATTACTTCGGTATTGGTAAGATACTCGTAATAGTTTTGCATTTTTTCTTGATACGATTTTAAATAATAGGTTGTAGCAAATGCAACAGAACTTTTTTGTTCACCTTGATTTAAAACAGGTGGCATATTTGACGATAAATCAAAAGAATTGGGTAAATTATTATTTACAATAAAAGTATCAGGCATTGCCTCTGCTTGTTCTAAAACAGTAAACGATTGCACCAAACCAGTAAATCTTGGTTCTCCTAAATTTGGCTCTGGCTGTTCAATAGTTATAGGATTTATAGTGGAATTATCTTCATTACAATTTAAAAATAAAAATGGTATTGCAAATATAAAAAGTATTTTTTTCATGTTTTTGTAAATTATTTAAGGGATAAAATTATAACTTTTTTTAGGATAAAAAAAATGAACTTCTTTAAACACCTTTAAATTATAGTTTTTGAATATTATTACTCAACGTATCAATAAATTTTTGAAGTGGTTTTTTTACCATCATACTAATCATTGGATTAAATTTTCCGTTAAAATCAAAATTTGCACTAGCTGAATCGCCATTTTCTTTAATATTAACCGTTAAAGTAAAAGGAAACTGTTCACTTGCCGATCCTAACGATATTTTTGAAAACGGAATTTTTTCTGCCAATTTTAACTTTATCGTTGGCATACCTTTTAATGCAAACAAAAAACCATTTTCGGTAATTTCAAACTTATCCGTGTTTTCTGGCATTAATTGCTCAAAATTATTAAAATCTGATAAAAAATTATACAATTCCTCTGCGGATTTTTTCACTTGAATTTCTGGAGTACTTAGGTTCATTTTTAATATTTATGTTTTTTAATAACCAATAGAAATATGCTCTAAAGTATTTTTATCAATAATTTTAATACGTTTCCCTTTTACTTCGATAAGGTTTTCTTTTTTAAATTGCGATAATATTCTAATACTAGATTCTGTAGCTGTACCAATAGAATTTGCTATCTCTTCTCTACTCAATTTAATATTTAAAAAACCGTCAGCATCTGTACCAAATGTTTTTAAGAAAAACAACAACGAATCTGCTAAACGCTCCTTTACTGTTTTTTGTGCTAGATTTGCGATTGACAAATTAGCATTATCTAAATCCGTACAAATAGAACGTGTTATATCAAAAGAAAAATCTTTATTTTCAATAAAACTTTTATTTATGATAGACTTAGGTATGTAACATGCTTCCATATCCTCTAAAGCCGTAACCGTTAAATGCGCAGCAGTATCACTAAGAATAGAACGATGCCCAATCATTTCGCCTTTTTGTATAAACCGAACAATCTGTTCATTACCATTCGGTGCAAGTTTTGTAACTTTACATTTACCATTTCTAAGACAAAAAACACCTTTTAACTTAGTACCTTCTTCAAAAATAGTATCTCCTTTTTTAAAAGAAATGGTCGCTTTTTTATCTGAAATATCTTGTAATTCATCTGTACTTAACTTATTAAGTGAATTTAGCTCTTTAATAATACAGCGGTTGCAATTAGTCATATTTTAATAAATAGTGTTTAAACAAAAGTACTAAAAAAATGACTAATATCATCTTTTTATCTAACTATTTAAGTGTAATTTTGCAATCTATTATGGCAGATAAAAAATGTTATCATTGTGGCTTAGATTGTAATCGAGAACATCTTGTTTTTAACGAAAAAGATTTTTGTTGCACAGGATGTAAAACCGTTTACGAAATTTTAAATCAAAACGAATTAGGTTGCTACTACGATTTTGAATCAAGCCCTGGCACAATACCCAAAGACATTCAAGGCAAATATAATTACTTAAACAATCCTGAAATTTCAGAAAAATTAATAGAATTTAACGATGGTATCAATACTGTCGTGAATTTTTATATTCCTAGTATGCATTGCAGTTCTTGTATTTGGGTTTTAGAAAATCTAAATAAATTAAATGGAGGAGTTGTACAATCTATGGTTAATTTCCCAAAAAAAACAGTACGTATTACCTTTAAAAATGACGCTGTAAGTCTTAAAGAAATTGTAGAGTTAATCACTTCAATAGGTTACGAACCTTATATTAGTTTAGAGGACGCTTCGGCTGGAAAAAACAAAGCCGATAAAAAGCTAATTTACCAAGTTGCCGTTGCAGGTTTTGCCTTCGGAAATATAATGCTACTATCCTTTCCTGAATATTTTCAAACCGATGGTTATTGGCTAGATAAATACAAAAATTTATTTCGATTTTTAATGTTTACTTTCTCAATTCCTGTGGTAGTATATGCTGCAAAAGATTATTTTATTTCCGCCTATAAAGGATTAAAAAGTAAAATTTTAAATATTGATGTTCCGATAGCTT
Source organism: uncultured Flavobacteriaceae bacterium (assembly GCA_947311745.1). Taxonomy (GTDB): domain Bacteria; phylum Bacteroidota; class Bacteroidia; order Flavobacteriales; family Flavobacteriaceae; genus S010-17. Next base: position 9,259 of record CAMZLT010000090.1, read on the forward strand.
TAGGTATTTCTGTTTTGTTTATTCGTAGTTCCATTGAAATATTTTTTGATTTAGGTCAAGGTTTTTTTGATAGCTTAACAGGTTTAGTATTTTTCTTATTACTAGGAAAAATGTTTCAAAAACGAACCTACACCTATTTATCTTTTGAACGAGATTATAAATCCTATTTTCCTATTGCTGTTACACGAATAAATAAAGATGGTTCGGAGGAAAGCATAGAGGTTTCCAAAATTAAAAAAGGCGAACGCTTACTTATTAGAAATGCCGAATTAATTCCTGTGGATAGTATTTTAATTAAAGGTGAAGCAAATATAGATTACAGTTTTGTTACAGGAGAATCCATTCCTGTTCAAAAAAATACAGGAGATAAATTATTTGCTGGAGGAAAACAACTTTCAGGAGCAATTGAAATCGATGTTTTAGAAACCGTTGAACAAAGCTATTTAACACAACTTTGGAGCAATGCCGCTTTTGACGAAATAAAAGATTTTACCATCAAAAATTTAACAGATAAAATAAGTAAATACTTTACTATTATTATTTTAACTGTTGCCTTTATTGCTGCTATTTTATGGTATTTTATAGACAAATCGCATGTGTTTAATGTCTTTACCGCTGTTTTAATCATTGCTTGTCCTTGTGCCTTAGCACTTTCTGCACCATTTGCCTTTGGTAATATGTTACGTATTTACGGACGAAAAAAATTCTATATAAAAAATGCAAATGGTATAGAGCAAATGGCAAAAATTAACACCATTATTTTTGATAAAACAGGAACAATAACGACAAATAAAGACACAGACATTACGTATTTAGGTGGAGATTTATCTAAAGCTGAATTACAAGTTGTTAGAAATGCTATTCGTTTTTCAAACCATCCCTTAAGTAGAATGTTATACGATTATTTACCAAATTCGCAAAAATTACAAGTAACCGATTACAACGAAGTTTTAGGTAAAGGAATTATTGTAAAACACAACGATATAGAATATAAAATTGGCTCAGGTTCTTTTGTCGAAAACACCGAAAAATCACAAAATGAGACCAATATTTTTATTGCCATTAACGGAAAAATAAAAGGTCGTTTTATATTTAAAAACAAATACCGAAATAAATTAAAAGATGTATTTAACACACTAAACAAATCTTATAAACTAGTCATTTTATCAGGTGATAACGATGGTGAAAAAGAAGCACTGTTAAAAATTGTTCCTAAAAACACCAAAATTATTTTTAACCAAAAACCAGAGGATAAATTAAATTTTATTAAAAATTTACAAAATAACAACACCAAAGTTATGATGATTGGTGATGGTTTAAACGATGCAGGAGCATTGGCTCAAAGCGATTTTGGTATTGCAATTTCCGAAAATACAAATGTATTTTCTCCTGCTTGTGATGCTATTTTAGATGCACGAGAATTTAATAATTTACCAAAATTTTTATCTTGGAGCAAAAAAACCATTAAAATCATTAAACTTAGCTTTATCTTTTCTCTATTATATAACCTTATCGGAATGTATTTTGCTTTAACTGCACAATTATCACCAATTATTGCTGCTATTTTAATGCCGTTAAGTTCCATAACAATTGTTATATTTGTAACCATATTAACCAATATTGTTGCCAAAACACATGACAAATAACACCATTTTAATTATCGGAGCTGGTCTTTCTGGCTCTCTCCTAGCCTTACGATTAGCAAAAAAAGGCTACAATATAGAAGTCAGAGAGTCTAGAAAAGACTTACGAATTGCAGATATTAGTGCAGGTAAATCAATAAATTTAGCTTTTTCCGATAGAGGAATTAAAGCCTTAACCTCAGCAGGAATAATTGATAAAGTAATGCCAATTTGTATTCCGATGAAAGGACGATTAATTCACGACATAAAAGGAAACACTTTTTTTTCGGCATATAGTGGTAGAGGCGATAAACACATAAATTCCATCTCACGAGGCGATTTAAATGCCATTTTAATGGATGAAGCAGAAAAATATCCAAATCTAAAAATACTATTCGAAAACGAATGTAAAAAAGTAAATTTAAAGAAAAATATTGCACATTTTTACAACCATAAAACCAATAAAAAAGAACAAGTAAAAGCCCGTATTATTTTTGGTGCAGATGGTGCTGGTTCAGCTTTACGTAAAAGTATGTTTAAACAGCGTGAAGTCTTATTTAGCTTTTCACAACAATGGTTAAAACACGGTTATAAAGAACTGTCCTTTCCTGCAGCAAAAAATGGTGGATTTCTAACCGAAAAAAATGCCTTACACATTTGGCCAAGAGGAACATATATGCTTATTGCATTACCAAATTTAGATGGTAGTTTTACTGTAACTCTTTTCCTACCTCATAATGATGGAAAATACAGTTTTAAATCGTTAAATACTACTAAAAAAATTACCAATTTCTTTAAAGAACAATTTCCAGATGCACTAGAATTAATGCCTAATTTAATAACTGAATTTCAAGAAAACCCTGTAGGTAATTTAGGCACAATAAAATGTTCCCCATATACATATAAAGGAAAAACACTATTAATTGGCGATGCTGCTCATGCTGTTGTTCCGTTTTACGGACAAGGAATGAATGCATCTTTTGAGGATGTAACTGTACTTTTTAAATACATAGATTTATACCCTGATAACTGGAAAAAAATATTTTCAGAATATGAAAAAGAACGTAAAAAAGATACCGATGCAATTGGCGATTTGGCAGTAGAAAATTTTTACGAAATGCGTGATCATGTTGCCAATCCTTTATTCAAAATAAAACGAGAATTAGAACGAAAACTAGAACAAAAATATCCAGACACGTATTTTTCAAAATATTCTATGGTTACTTTTAACGATTCTATTCCATACTCTCAAGCAATGATAAAAGGTAACGCACAAGATAAAGCGTTTTTAAATTTAATTGAGGATAAAAAAATTGATGAATCTACAGAAATAAGCAAATTACTAGAAAAAATTAATTCAGAAACCCAACGAATTATTGCCGATGATAAAACTGCACATCTACAATAATAAACAATGGAAGTAAACAAATTAAAATCCCAATTAGGAAATATAGACATCTACCTTTTAGATCAAATTTTAAAAGGAAAAATTATTAAAACAGATATCATTTTAGATGCAGGTTGTGGCTCTGGCAGAAACCTTGTTTATTTTAACAAAAACAACTACGATACAATCGGAATAGATTCCTATAAAGAGAAAATTTTAAATTTACAAAGCCAAAATATCGGCACATTCGTACATGCAGATTTACGCAAAATTCCTTTTAACAATGCAAGATTTGACTATATAATTTGCAATGCCGTTCTACATTTTGCAAAAAACACCAAGGATTTTTTAAAAATGTTTTCCGAATTATATCGTGTTTTAAAACCAAATGGCACACTCTTTATTAGAATGACTTCCATTTATGGAATGGAAAAATTAGCAATAAAATTATCCGATGCTACTTACAAACTCCCCGATGGTACAAAACGTTTTTTATGGACAGACACACTACATAAAACCATATTCTCAACCCATTCTGTATCTTTTATAGAACCTATAAAAACGGTAAACGTAAACAATTTGCGATGCATGACAACTTTAATATTAAAAAAGAACGAATAAAATTGCTAAAAATCCGTAAATTTGTACGTTTTTAGTCCAAAAATTTATGACCAGAAAGAATATTCAAAATATACAAATAGATCTAGAAAAAGACAGAAAAGAGGAGTTTACTCACGAAAATTTTGTTGCGGGAATTGCTCCGAATTTACGAGGACCATATTCTAGCATGTACGTTCGTAGACCTTGGACTATACGACAATATGCAGGTTTTTCAACTGCCGAAGAAAGTAATGCCTTTTATCGTAGAAATTTAAAAGCGGGTCAAAAAGGGCTTTCCGTTGCCTTTGATTTGGCAACACATAGAGGCTACGACTCCGATCACGAACGCGTACAAGGCGATGTTGGTAAAGCAGGTGTTGCCATTGATAGTGTTGAGGATATGAAAATACTATTCAACCAAATCCCCTTAGATAAAATGTCCGTTTCAATGACAATGAACGGTGCTGTATTACCAATATTAGCATTTTATATCGTTGCTGCAGAAGAACAAGGCGTTGCACAAGAACTACTTTCAGGAACAATTCAAAACGATGTTTTAAAAGAATTTATGGTTCGTAATACCTATATTTACCCTCCTAAACACTCAATAAAAATTATCGCAGATATTTTTAAATATACTGCTGAAAATATGCCAAAATTCAATAGTATTTCCATTTCTGGTTATCACATGCAAGAAGCAGGAGCAACTCCTGAAATTGAATTAGCATATACCTTAGCCGATGGCTTAGAATACATACGAACAGGTTTAGACGCAGGAATGAAAATAGATCAATTTGCTCCACGGTTATCCTTTTTTTGGGCAATTGGTATGGAACATTTTAAAGAAATTGCAAAACTACGAGCAGGACGAATGTTATGGGCAAAAATTGTAAAAAGTTTTAATCCTACTAACCCAAAATCTATGGCTTTACGAACACATTGCCAAACCAGTGGTTGGAGTTTAACCGAACAAGACCCTTTTAACAATGTTGCAAGAACAACCATCGAAGCAATGGCGGCAGTTTTTGGAGGTACACAATCCTTACATACTAATGCATTAGATGAAGCTATTGCATTACCAACCGATTTTTCAGCAAGAATTGCACGAAATACACAAATTTATATTCAAGAAGAAACTAAGGTTACCAAAACCGTTGACCCATGGGCTGGAAGTTATTACGTAGAAAAACTAACTCAAGATATTACTAACAAAGCTTGGGAATTAATACAAGAAGTAGAATCACTAGGCGGCATGACCGAAGCGATAGAAAAAGGAATTCCGAAATTACGAATTGAAGAAGCTGCTGCAAAAAAACAAGCACGAATTGATAGCGGACAAGACACCATTGTTGGTGTTAATAAATATCAATTAGAAGAAGAAGATCCCTTACATATTTTAGAAGTAGATAATGATAAGGTTAGAAAATCACAAATAGAACGATTAATTCAAGTAAAAAAAGATAGAAATTCTACAAAAGTTAGCAATACTTTAAAAGAATTAACCAAATGTGCTAAAACAGGTCAAGGAAATTTATTAGATTTGACCGTAAAAGCAGCGAGAGAACGTGCTACTTTAGGCGAAATATCCGATGCCTTAGAGGAAATTTTCGGCAGATATAAAGCAACTATTAATTCCATATCTGGCGTATATAGTAAAGAAATGAAAGGAGATACATATTTTAAAGAAGCTTGTACCTTAGCAGATAAATTTGCTAAACTAGAAGGTCGTCGTCCTAGAATTATGGTTGCAAAAATGGGACAAGACGGACACGATAGAGGAGCAAAAGTTGTAGCTACAAGTTTTGCCGATTTAGGCTTTGATGTAGATATCGGCCCATTATTCCAAACACCTAAAGAAGCTGCAAAACAAGCGGTAGAAAACGATGTACATATTTTAGGTGTTTCCTCATTAGCTGCAGGACATAAAACACTTGTACCGCAAGTAATAGCAGAGCTAAAAAATTATGGTCGTGAAGATATTATGGTAATAGCAGGAGGCGTTATTCCTGCACAAGATTATCAATTTTTATTTGATGCTGGCGTAGTTGGTGTATTTGGACCTGGAACCAAAATTGCAAAAGCTGCAATTGAAATTTTAGAAATACTGATTGATAGTATCTCAGAATAACTGGTAATACCTATTTAATTTTCAAAAGACATATTATACTAAATTTTAAATATTTTAGAGAAATAGACCTAAAAAACATAACGAATTTATCTCGTAAAATTACCACTATATTATTGAAACCATAAATCAAAAATTTGAGAGAGTTTGAAAGCACCTTTATTTATCAGCATTACTTCCAAACAAAGCTAATTTCGTGTTTTTTTTTACGGTTATAACGTCTTTATGAAACTCTTTTGCCAATTGAATCTTACCTTAAAAACAAAAAACCAGTTGATAAATCAACTGGTTTTTAAATTTTAAAAAATAAATTAATTATTTTTTAATAATCTTTTTTACTAATTTATTGTTAGCAGATTGTATTTCTACAAAATACATACCAGCAGTTAAATTAGCTACATTAATTGTTTTTTCTCCAACTAAATTGTTTAAGTTGTGTGAAGCAATTAATCTACCATTAACATCAAAAATTGTAGCACTTACCAAAGCAAGATCACTTGAATTTTTAATTGTAAAGTTATTTGCTACAGTTGTAGGATAAATACTTACTTGGTTTGCTAAAATGTTTTCATTTGTGTCTATACTAGCAGTTGAGTCATCAGTTACTTGGTAATCATCTGTTTGAAACACAAAAGAATCATTCGATTCATAATGTATTGCAATATAAATAGACGAGTTTGCATATGCAGATAAATCAACAGTAACATTAGTCCAAGTAAGAGGTGCTTGTTGGTATGGAAGAGTAATTGTTGGATCATTTAGGTCTGTATCCAAATCTTCATTAATATCTATTGTTGTGAAACTCGCAATATTTGTATCCGTAGTAGAAATCATTATATTAAATCTTTCTAGACCGTATTGATCCGTAATTGATTTTACCCACATAGAAAACTGTCCGTTTCCAGCAATGGTAATTTGTGGTGTAATGAAATAATCATCGTTAGGAACAGTAGTACTATTTGCTCCAGAAGCAAAGAAATATAAACCTTTAGATCCTCCATGTACATCCCAATCTGTCCCAACAGCACTTGGTGTTGTTGTTGAAGGATTAAAAACTATAGCAGTCCCTACGTATCCTTCATTGTTAAAATCGTAATCTTGAGAACCCCAAGCCGTTCCTCCATCTACATCTGCTTGTGTCCAATTTCCGATAGGAGCAATATCAAAATCTGTATACGATTCAAAATCATCCATCCAAACTACTGTCTGTGCTGAAATAGCAAATGTTATAAACATTGCCGTTAAAAGTAAAATTTTTCTCATAATTAAAAGTTTTAAAGTTATTATTAGTCACAAAGATAGTAAAAAAAAGACAATTTTATTTTAAATTATCTAAAATAAAATTTAATTTAGAATTGGAGTTTGCGTTTTTTCCATATGAATCTGTAATATATTTCGCAAAAACTGCATAGTTGTTTTTATATAAATATTCGATTGTATCCAAATATTCTAATGATGTTTTACCTGATAATAAAGTGGTTAAATCTTTATTTTGTTTGTAAAATTTATAAATTTTATTTAATCCTGTTAAATATAAATAATCTTTTGTAAAACCACCACCACGATGTACACGCAAAGTAATTTTAAATGCAGTATCACTAGGCACACTATATTGCGAATGTAATAATTTAAACGTCTGTACAAAATCGTAGCCTTTTTCTAAAGAATTTACAGCTAGTATTCGATAAGCAATAACTTTTAAACGATCTAGTGTTAAACTATCGGACATATATTCGCTAAAAACAGCCAAGCCTTCTTGGGTTTCTACATTATTAGGAAAACCATGCGAAAATATTTTTAAGGGGTTTAAAAAACTATTCATTGTAGTTACCATATGTACACCTATTTCATGATTAGTTAAAATATTAATGTCATTTTGCGAAAAAGTATGATTTTTATTTAACACCAAAGTTTTGTCATTACTCAATACCATTGCAATTGCAGATAAACTATCGGAATGCACAATCTTATAATCAAAATCATATATTTTAGAGTATTCTCTAAAGAATTTTTCTGTTTCGTAGGTATCAAACCTTGGCAAACTTTTCTCCACATTTATATCCTCTTTAAAATGAAGTATAAATTTGGCGTTTTCTACATCTTTTTCGGTTGGTGTACCGAAAGAACGCAAGGAATTATAATAAAATTTTTTGCCTTGCCCAATAGTTGTAATGCATTCAATTAAACCAGAATATTCGTAAATAATATCCTCGTATAAGGCTTTTATTGTTTTATCGGTTATCGATTCAATAGGTAAAGCAAATAAACGTCTTTGCAAATCAAAGGCATCAAAATCTACTTTAGGGTATTTAAAACTTGGATTTATAGTAAACTTAGATTCAAAAAATCGGATTTTCTCTACTTCAATATTTGTTGGATTGATATAGTTTAATAGTTCAATTTTTTTTACTAATAAATCTAATTCTTTATCTATTTCAAGTACTATGTTGTTAGTTGTAGTCAAATTTTATATTTATTGGTTGTGCTTTTTATAAAAATTTAAAGCGTGTTCTTTTAATTTTGATTGTAGTGCATTTTTAATGCTATTTACCACTTCAGGATAGATAATTCCTTCTAATTCATTGCCATAAATTTTACTAACTTCGGTTGCTAAAACCAAGGTATTATTAAAATTTTGAGTAATATATTTTAAAAAATACCCATTTCCTTTAAAAACATCATTAATTTTTGCGGTTGTTTTTATATTATTTGGTAATTGTATTTCTTGCAAGGATTTTCGCCAAAGTTCCACATCATCAGCAAAGCGATTTACATCAATTTTTTCTGCTCCGATATTAAAAACTGGCACTTCTCGTTTCCAACGTTTCCAATTATAAGAATGCATGTCGTAGGCAACGATTGTTCCGAATTTACTTTCTGTTTTTTTTACTAAAGCATGTACTATTTTATAAAAATTGGTATGTTTTTGTAAACTTTTTTCCTTTTCGGAAGCAGTTAAAGGTTCTTTCCAAAGTTTTTTTCCCCAAGCATCCTCGTAAATTGCTGCTTCAGGACTTCGGTTTAAATCGTATTCAAAACGAGAATCTCTACCTGCAAGAACAATAGGATGGCTCTGCACCATTTCTTTAGTGCATGGATCTTCTTCAAACCAACGCTCGTAAGCTGTATGCAGACATTTACTCCAAAGTTCTTTACGGAATTGATTTCCATCATGAACAGCTGCGCAGATATATGGTACATATTCATCAATTTTTAATGTTAAGGAGTAATCTTCCGCAACAGCGTGAAAAACCTCTTCATTTTCAATTTTTTGAACAATAGTATCTATGGAAAGTTTTTGCATAACCAAATATTTATCTTACAAAGAAACAAAGATTATTTTGATTTTGCAAACCAAAAAGATTGCACTATTTCAGCAACTTTAAAGTTTCTAATATTGAAATAGATTTACAAAGTCTTTGGTTTACTAAGCTATCACCATAAATTTTAGTTTCTATTTCAAAATATGTAGTTGCGGTATTTTTTACAATCATTTTAAATAGATGGAAGTCATAATTACTTCGTTTTCCTTTTGACCAAAACCATATAGCATCTTTATTTTTAAACTTGGTTGGTTTAAATTTTAGAATTTTAAGTTTCTCCTTTTTTACAATATTACGAATTACTTTTTCACGAAAATCATCGTTTATTTTTAATTCGCCATTATTTAATGAAACATCTATAATAAACGAATTTGTAAGCGATTTCAAGGAATCTGCAGTCATAAAACTCGTTTGAAAATTGTTGTAAAAGAATTTAGTACTCCATTTTTTAGGAATATCCAAGCTAAATTTATTTTTAAAATCGTTGGTAATTTTCGTTTTTCCAAAATCGTAACTTGCATTGCAATTAAAATCTTTTTGTAAGTTACTTTTTGAACACGAAACAGTTATCAACAAAATTAATAATAGTAAAATAGGTGTAGTTTTCATTCTAAAAATATTTAGCTAAATTTTTGTAATACCTCTTCAAATATTGAAAAAAGTGTTGCAGTATCATCAGCTGTAACCATTTTTAGGCGATATTGTTTAAAATGCGGAATACCTTTAAAATAATTAGTATAATGTCTGCGTGTTTCTACAATACCTAAACGCTCACCTTTCCAAGATATTGCTAATTCTACATGTCTTTTAGCAGTTGCAACTCGTTCTTTTATCGTTATTTTTGATAAATGTTCTCCCGTTTTAAAGAAGTGTTTAACTTCTTTAAAGAACCATGGATTTCCGATTGCAGCACGACCAATCATCGCTCCATCCAAACCATATTTATCACGCATAATTACTGCTTTTTCAGGAGTATCTACATCGCCATTTCCAAAAACAGGAATGTACATTCGCTGGTTGTTTTTTACATTGGCAATTGGTTTCCAATCTGCTTCGCCTTTATACATTTGCGAACGAGTTCTACCATGAATTGCAATAGCTTTTGCACCAACATCTTGTAATCGCTCGGCAACTTCAACAATCTGAATAGAATTAAAATCCCAACCAAGTCTTGTTTTTACGGTAATTGGTAATTTGGTATGTTTTACCATTTGTTCGGTAAGTTTTACCATTAATGGAATATCTTTTAATATCCCAGCACCAGCACCTTTACTCACTACCTTTTTTACAGGACAACCATAATTAATATCGATAAAATCTGGATTAGATTTTTCAACAATTTCAACGGTTCGCAACATAGAATCTAAGTTAGCTCCAAAAATTTGAATACCAACAGGACGTTCTTTATCGTAAATATCTAATTTCATTACGCTTTTTGCAGCATCACGAATTAAACCTTCGCTTGAAATAAATTCGGTATATACTACATCAGCACCTTGTTCTTTACACAATGCTCGAAACGGAGGATCGCTTACATCTTCCATTGGAGCAAGTAATAACGGAAATTTTCCTAAATCTATGTTGCCTATTTTTGCCATAATTGTTTGCAAAAGTAATTTAAAAGTTTGTTTTTTGGTATGGAACTTAAAAAATGTTTTTACTTTTCTTAAAAAAACCTTACATAGTAACTATTGAAACTTTTAGCGATGTTTTTACACGTAATTATGTGGTATTATTGCAAACTCAAAAACCAAACGATGAAAAAATATTTAGTATTATTTATTGCAATTATTACTTTTTTTGCTTGTAAAACTGAGAAAAAAGACACAAAAAAACACGATGGAAAATCAGGAGCTACTAAAATAGTAGATAAAATCCATTACAAACAAGAAAAGCATCTAAAAAACATTAAACAATTAACATTTGGAGGTGATAATGCCGAAGCATATTGGAGTTTTGACGATAAAAAATTAGTGTTTCAAGCATCTAATCATTGGAATTTGGATTGTGATCAGATATTTATTTATGATTTAGAAAAACCGTTAAAAGACGACAAAACTATTCCGCAAATGGTTAGCACAGGCAAAGGTAGAACCACTTGTAGTTATTTTATGCCTGGAGATTCTACTATAGTTTATTCCTCAACACATTTAGGTAATGTTAATTGTCCTCCTGTTCCTAAAAAAGAGGATTATGGCGGAAAATACGTTTGGGCAATTTATCCTAATTTTGATATTTTTACGGCAGACTTACAAGGTAATCAATTAAAGCAATTGACTAATGAGCCTGGTTACGATGCAGAACCAACAGTCTCGCCAAAAGGTGATTTAATTGTATTTACTTCTATGCGAAGTGGTGATTTAGAACTATATACCATGAAATTAGATGGTAGCGATGTAAAGCAAATTACTCATGAATTAGGCTATGATGGTGG